>CAZGVM010000197.1:0-5784 GCA_964528855.1 uncultured Desulfomonile sp.
CTCAAAAGTGCTTCGAACTGATTTCATCTGCTCTTCGGGCTCATAACACTCGGAGAAATCAGCGCCCATTAACTCTAAAGACTTTCTTGTAGTGCTCAAAAGTGGGCAGTCATAATTCAAAAAGGCCAGAAGACTCGAAAATGCGGCGCTGGACAGGGCGAACTGAAGCAACTTGGCATACTTGAGTTCACTCGAATAAAGCGCGTTGATAACACCGTCACCCAATAGCTTTTCATTTTCAGGCAGTCCCGTATCTCTGACTATGTATTGATTCGTGAACATTTTCGTTGCGACTATCACTCCTGATTTGGTTTTGTATTTTCGAATTGTCATTAGCCTCCAACAGAAGGACAAGATTTATGACCTTTCTCAAGTGGTCTACATCAATTTCTTCTGTGATTAGCCGGTTTTTTACTGAGGACAGGAATCCAGCAGGGGAATGTCCGTTGATCAAAGTCTTAAGAGCGAATTTTATTTTTGCGTCACAAGACTCTATCTGGGAGTCAAGTTGAGATAGTTCTTGCTCCATCAGATCAAGACCTGATCTCAGACATTTTTCTCTTAAGGTATTTCTGTAATACTTTTCAGCAGCCAGGTTGAATTCCCGGGCTGAAATCTTGAGCGCATCTGTGGAATTCAGTTCCGACAGAATTCCTTTTGTGAGCTTTCCTTGAGCTGAATGATGTTGCGGGGATTCCAGTCTTAATTTGAGATCATCAATAGAGTTTTTCAAACCCATCATCTCTATAAGTCCGCTTCCCTCTTCAATAACCGTGTCGAACAGGGCCTTGAGATACTGGCTCGTCAATACTCTGATGTAGCCCCGATAACGGCGGCTATACCTTAGATCATCCGTCTTTTTTACAAGTTCAGCTAAAAAAACATTCGAAGAGTTTTCCGAAACATAAAAAGTCGGAATTCCCACAGCGACACAGAAAAAAATCTGTCGTCTCTCACTTTCAATAAATGGATCATCCGGGATTTTGTTGTGATTTACGCGCCCTTCAAAAATATACCTGAAAGCCAGAGCGGTGAGTAAAATTTGCAGATTGGCTGCGTCGGCCATGTCGGTTTCGAGGTCCTCAAAAAGACTGTAATGTCTGCCTTCAAAGCCCGAGTAGCCATGTCTGGATATTTCACGAAGCCGGTAAAGAAGATAAAGAGACATGCGGCTGTCAAATACTCCAAGGCTCTCGAGATCTTTTTTCAATCTCTGTTCATTTCCGGTTTTACCATCCAGAGCCGGGCTCCTGTCTGTGCTCATCAGGCAAACGAGATAGTCTATCAATCTGTAATCATGAACGAAATCTCCTTTTGTCCTGAAAATCGCACTAAGCGCATGATCAAGTGATTTGATGCCAAATGGAGTTATCGGGCTACCAAATATAGAAATGGAAGCCTTTTTTTTCCAGCGTCTCCACAACATTCTAAGGTGTGTGAAATCCAGTTGGTGCGGCAAAAAACCCAGTATTCTCTCAGGGTGGAAATCAGAATAATCTATCCTGTAAGGAGCCGCGCTATAGGTTCCCACGAACAAGGGCAAAAAGTGCTCAATCACTTTAATGACCAAATCACCAAGCAGTTTTTCGGAGCTATTCCCGAATTTCTTTTCAATCTCTTCGTAGATTGTTGTCAATTTCTGGCTGCCAATACTGATGTGGACGCCATTGTTGGCCAGGCTGATATTGGAGACTGTAGGAAGAACCACCAGATTTCTTGTTATAATTCCGGCATCCCTCATCTTTGCCACTGCGTTCATCTGACTACGACTCATCGTTTCATGGCACAGACTCATATAGTTGCATTTTGCCTCACCTTCATCCCAGCCTGACAAACACGGACTCATAAAGAGTTCACGATAAAAGGAGTCCGAAATGCACTCATTCAATTCTTTCTGACGTACAGGAGGATGAGGTGAGAAATACACAATGGCTTTCTGACCCTGCTCATCAAGCCTGAATTTTCGGTTAGCGTATAAAATCAGCAATTGTGTAAGTAGGTTGCGCCTGTGAGCCTCTCTAGCCAGGAGGGTTCCGATGGATGTTTGGGAACTGTGCCGCACCACGTGGAAGGAGAAAGTTTCTGGTGAAGTGTTGTCATTCAAAAAATGATCGAGAAGTTTTTTCCCTGTCTCAAAGAAGAGGTTGTGTTGTTCGGGTTGAGATCCTATTGCATCGGCTAGCGCCAATTTCAGAAGGTAACTGACCGGAGTTCTGATGAATGAGGAACCGCAGGAAACACAAAAAAATTTCTCGGAATCAGAGCGTTTTTCACTAAGAGGATTACTCCTGTTTGACAACAGGTCTGAGTTCATAATTTTCAAGGCGTATTCACTCAGGGCATCTACTGGGAAGCGCACCCAACTATTTTCCCACAGACGTTCCTGATTCTGTTGTTCCAAATATTTCTCTAATTCAGTGATGACGTTTCTGGGAGAATCACCTGTCAGCGCTCTTTTTACTATATTTGCATAATAGTTTGAGGATTCAATCGTGATCGCCAGATCCACGTTTTCCCTTTTGCCCAAGACGGCAGTCTGAAGCTCATTTTCAGTTCCTGCGCTGACGTCCTGCCCACAGAACGGCAATGATTCCAGGAAATGTGATGACCTGATTCCTGGAATTCCGAAAGCGTCCCTTATCTGTTCGAATCGCAAGTTATCAGGACTGCTTAGCTGTATTTTCCTGTCATCAAACCTGGATATCAAATCTTTATTCTCCTCACAAATTCATGAGCGCTTCCCTTGACATGGCCTCAATGTCTCCAGAGCCGAAAAATCGCGGTTCTATACAGCGAGATCAAGGTAGGACAGCAAAACGTCCGACTGTAGCCGTTGAGGTTGACTATTAATAATCTGATAGTTGTTAGTGGCAGATTAGTCTAATGAGAGAATTTGACTAGAATCTTGAGAAAATAAATAAATTCATAAATTAACTGTTTTTTAATTCTTCCGTCTTGTCGCATGCCTCCCAAGGCAAGGATAGGTCAGTTCGTCCAAAATGCCCATAAACGGCGAGTCTGCGGTAGAATCCTCCCTTTGTCAAAGAAGGAAGCTTTCGTAACTGAAATTGCCTGATGATTGCGCCAAGCCTGAAATCAAAGCTCCTCTGAACCCTTGATGCAATTTCATCGTCTTCGATTTTTCCGGTGCCCCTGGTTTCTATCTGTATACTTACGGGTCTAGCCAAGCCAGTGGAATAGCTCAACTGAACTTCACATTCATCAGCCAATCCGGCGGCAATCACATTTTTTGCCGCATATCTGGCCGCGTATGCGCCTATTCTGTCAATCCTCAAAGGATCTTTGCCGCTAAGGGCCGCTCCGCTATTTCTGGAGTAACCACCATATGTATCCATGGCGTTTTTTCTTCCTGTGAGTCCGGAATGCGCTGATGGGCCTCCCAACTTCAGGGCGCCGTAAGGATTTATAAACAATCGGGTATCCGAATCAGGTTTTATTTCTTGGTCTTTAAAAACCCTATTTACAACGAGATCCAAAAGATCCCTGCGAAGAATCTCGGACTTGGGGGTGGATCTATCCATTTGGGAAGCGTTGATGGTTAGACTGTGAATTCAATAAGGCTCACCATTTTTATATTCTACGCCGATCTGGGTAGTGCCATCAGGCGCCAGATACGGCAAAGCCCCGTTTAAACGCACTTCTGAAAGCGTCTTGGCGAGCTTATGCGCAAGACTGATTGGAAGCGGCATCAATTCTTTGGTCTGATTGCATGCAAAGCCAAAAATTGTCACCTGATCCGTCGATGGAATCATATCGATTTCGTCGTCGGTGAGAATTTCCTCGTTAAAAAGAAAATTTTGATCGGGAGTCATTTCCTTGAGACTTGTGAGGATGCTACAGGTCAAATAATTAAATTCGTCATGCATGTATCCGATTTTTCGTATGACCTTCCGGGCCACATTTGGGAAGTCTATTTTTGCAGATGACCAGAAGCGGGCCGCTATGAAGACTATGGAAGAGGAGACCGCGCATTCAGCTATGATACGAGACTTTGTGTCGGATTCGAAGAACCTGTCAACAATTGCGTCACTGATCTGATCACAGAGTTTGTCTGGATGACCATCGGTAGCCGATTCTGAAGTATGCACAAAATCTCTTTTCATTCGGGAAGCCTCTTAAAACCCAGTTTTCTGGTTTCGTTTATCAAGAATGGTAGACTGGAACACGCGCCTATTACAGCCATATCGCCCATGGCAATTTGTGTCAATCCGAATAAGCCCCTAAGGCTGGGAACCAATTGTGTCAAAGTCTGAAGTGCCAATGATCCGATGACAGCGATATTCAAATATTCGTTTTTAGGTCTGTCGCTTTCCAGAAAAACACTGTGTTTTTTAGATCTGCAGGACCATGCATGAAGTATCTGAGCGATTGTGATGGTTTGAAAAGCAAAAACATTTGCGGCCGGACCAATGCCATATCTGGTTACACCATAGCCGTATGACACCAAGGTGGACATGCCTATCAGACCGGCTTCAAATGCTATCTGCCGGTAATCATCGTCTGTTACAATGGCTTCATCTGGATTTCTGGGTTTTGTGGAAAGCACATCGGGTTCAGGGGGCTCCATGGCCAGCGCCAGTCCTGGAAAAACGTCAGAGATAAGGTTGATCCAAAGTAACTGGATTGCAGAAAGGGGATGTCCAAGTCCTAGCGAGCTGGTGGCAGCCACAAAGGCCATCTCACTAAAGTTCGTTGCCAAAAGGTAGTGCAGGGCTTTTTTAATGTTGTTGTAAAGGGTTCGACCATCACTGAGAGCTATGATAAGAGTCTCCAGGTTATCGTGCTCTAGCACGATGTCGGCTACCTCTCTGGCGACATCCGTCCCCGTAGCGCCCATTGCTATTCCTATGTCAGCGGCTTTCAGTGCCGGTCCGTCATTGATGCCATCCCCGGAGACTGCAACTATCTTGCCGGTTCCTTGAAGGGCACGCACTATCTGGAGCTTGTCGGAAGGGCTAACCCTCGAAAAAACATGTGCTTTTTTACATAATGCTTTTAGCAGATCGGGCCTGTTTGAAGAAAGGTCTGCAGCGTCAACAATTTCGAGCGCTTTCCCCTGACTCAAATCGAGCTCCATTCCGATGGAATACGCTGTAGGACTTTGGTCCCCTGTGATCATGACAGTGTCAAGACCGGCGGCCTGGAGACGGTGCACGGATTCCCTGACCCCGTTTCTCACCGGATCTTCCATCCCCACCAATCCCAACCATGTCCATTGACCATTACAATTTCCATTGGATTTATCTTCAGTCAGATAGTAGGCCAATCCTAAAACACGCAAGGCCTGGCCTGCCATGCGCTCGTTGGCCAATTCGATTTCGTCCCTTAAATCTTCATTGAGGTCAAGCAAGACGCCATCCTGGATACATTTGTAGCACTGTCCAAGGACTTCAAGCGGGCTTCCCTTGATAGCGCACAAATAATCGCCTGAAGATGTTTTGTGGAGCGTCCTCATGTACAGTTGGTTCTCGGCTCGATAACTCTTCAAAATCATTGGATGCATGCTACGAACAGCCTGCACATCCACGCCGGCGCTAATGGCAAGCGCTACCAGAGCATTTTCTGTCGGTGAGCCGTTGAGGGTGAACGTTCCATTATGAGTTTCCAACTGGGTTTCGCTACATAAAACTCCAACATGAAAAAGCCTGATCATCTCCTCATAATCGTACGGATTATACTTTGAACCATTGGCGCTCAGAATACCATCTTCCGCTTCCAGAAGGGTTTGCCTGACATACAGTTTGGTGACCGTCATCTGATTCA
>CAZGVM010000198.1:0-945 GCA_964528855.1 uncultured Desulfomonile sp.
ACCAGCTTCAAACAAAAATCCACCATGTGTTTGGAATTGAAACTCTCGATAGATTCCGGGAACGACAGCGTCCGAAATAGTGATGAACGTAGATTTACCCGGAGTGGCCCCTGAAGTTAAGATTACCAAAACAGCCAAGGCCGTCCCCAGGGAAATACCTATAACGGCTGGATAAAACCTAAAGCCGTTTTGTGAAAGAATTGGTGACACAAAAAATTTCTGGCAAGAGCATTGACATCTTCCTTTAGAGTGTATAATTCTATAAGGCTTATGTTGATGCTCGTTTTATTGACTAAGGTTAATAATTTCCAGCCAGACAGGAGAGAAAATAATGAATTATCCGGTTGTATCGCCAAATCAACTTGACCATTTCCTGAGCCAAGTTAGAAAGATACAGCCTCTAAGCGCTGAACGTGAATTTGAATTAGCCGTTAAGTTAAGTGACACAGGCGACGTTGAGGCTGCTCACGAATTGGTGGTGTCCCACTTGCCTTTTGTCGTGAAAGTTGCATTTCAGTATAGACACTACATGCTTCCGGTTCAGGATTTGGTTCAGGAAGGAACCATAGGCTTGATGAAGGCTGTAAAAAGGTTTGATCCCCACAAAGGTTTTCGTTTGGTGTCTTTTGCCATCTGGTGGATCAAGGCTTACATCAAGAATTACATACTGAAAACGTGGAATCTCGTGAAACTGGGAACCACTCAAGCTCAAAGGAAATTGTTCTTTAGGGTAGGGAACATCGGAGAACATTCGAACGAATCATCACGTTCGGACAAAATAAATGAACTGGCCAGTCAATTGAAGGTCAAGACTGATGACGTAATCGAAATGGAAGCTCGCGTCAGAGCCAGAGACTGGTCTCTGAATGAGACTTTCGGTTCAGACGGGGATCTTTCCCCGATAGAAATGCTGGAGGACGAGTCAGCGAATCAGGAAGCTCTCAT
>CAZGVM010000198.1:955-5717 GCA_964528855.1 uncultured Desulfomonile sp.
GGTAGAGACGGAAAGGCAACTCTCAGAAACTACTGAAAGGGCTTTGGAGAAACTGGATTCCCGCGAACGCTTCATAGTCACCAAGAGATTTATGGATGAGGATACATGGACACTTCAGAGGCTCGGGGAACACTTTGGAACCAGCAGGGAGAGGATGCGCCAGATTGAAAAGAGAGCGCTAAAAAAGCTCAGAAGTGAGTTTTTACCGCTAGCGCCTGAGGCTGCTGTGTAATTAGATTAAGAAATCGGTGTGTTGGAAAAAATACCGGAGCCGCAGCAAAGGCGCTCCGGTTTGTTTTTTGCGTGAAAGCGCTTCATGAAAAATTCATGGTGTGATGACTCAATCTTGACAATTTCTTCAACTCGAATTATTCGGATCAAGGTTAATTTTTATTAGCCCAGCAAATCGTAACCGGTCTTTCAGGTTGAAATGCCCGTCATAATTAGTATTCTTCTGTTTTTTGTCTTTTTTCTGCCATTTTACACAACAGTATATGGGAACTTACTCATCCAGTCTGACATTGTTAATGAAGTTGCTCCCGGCAAACTGCGGGACCAAGGTCGTGACCATGGACATAAACTCGCCACAGTTTCCAGAAATTCCTCTCAGCAAGATTCCATAGGAGTCTCAAAATCGGCTCCTGAACAAATCAGGTTGGCTGAAATCATCGATAGCCAGATGGAATTACTCCAAGCGCTGGTAGATCATGAACAGACACTTATGATGAATGTGATCCAGGTAATGAGTAGGCCAGACGCAGAATTATGGTTGGGCTCTTTCATCTCAGGCAAGCCGCTGAATTGTCCGGTGAAGAAACAGAAAGAGTGGATTGAAGCAATCATAAACGGCGTCGAAAATAACCAGTTACCACTCAACAAGGAAATTCTGGCGCTGGTGACTTGCATAATATCAATTGAATCAGGTTTCCATGCAGACCCTCTGGCAATTGATCCTTCCAAGGGAGAAGACATGTCCATGATACTTGAGCGGGCTGAGCGGGATATCGCTCAGAAGCTCGGGTCATTGATGTCTGTTCCACCGATTCCCCATTTCTACAATACCTATAAGGAAAAATACTACCCAATGATAATGGTTTGCAAGACAGAAGGGGATGTAGAATCAGTTGCAAAAAAGGTAGTGGAAGACTTGAAGCAAGATATGGCCTTCCTTCCGGATTTTATGAAGTCTATTCTTGATAAGGAACTCAACAGGGTAAGGAACGTCATTAGAACCAAAGGCTCCATGCAACTCAATTTTCCCAGGGCCATCCAGGTAATGAGAGAACGTGGGGAGGCATTCACGCAAGATGAACTCAGGGACTACATGTATACTCTTCACGGTGGAGTAGATGTAGGAGTAGCGGCGATTCGGCCAATGTTTGTTCAGTATGCTGCCCGGTATGGAACGCCGGGAAACCGTTCCTGGCTCTTTTTTGTGGGGATGGATTACCACTATGGTCCCTTCTCCAGCAGGAACATGATGGAACAAATCAGAATCAGAGACTTTTCCGGGCGGGATATTCCCATTGATGGAGATTTTCTGCACTATGATGATTCGGGATTGCCGGCCAACAAAGAATCAGAGACCCTAAAAGCGGTCACCTCGTTTTTTCCAAAAACAGACCGATCCGAAATTTTTCAGAATTTCCTCCTTGAAAAACATCCTCATTACATCTACACAAATACCCATCAAAGAATAATGTCTTACCATCAGACAAAGTTCGGCCCCACGCCTTTTGCAATAATCGGGGATCTCTGGATGGGGGAAAGCGCACAGATCAAGCATGGCGCCACCTGGAAAACCCAGGCTTATTTGAAAAAGCTGGACAAACTGCTTAATTCAATACCGTGGGATCATGCCAACCAGTTCTAGAGAGCTGGCGGCATTCAATTGTTGACACCGAGGTTCAGATATGAGAGAATTCTTCGTAATGGAGGGCTCAGTCCTTATCATTGCTCATGAATGCGGGCGTTTCCAGCCTGGCACGAGAGGTAAATTTGAGACTCAAGAGAGTCACATCGATGTTACTGGCGGCAGTCCTTATGTTCACGGTGATCCAACCTGCCGTTTCGTCTACTTGTGGCCCGGAGGACCCGTCAGCCAAATGGTCTGCGCTGGTCCATGAGGATAACTCTCTTGTTGCAAGTGTGCTTTACATACCGTACATGGTTGTTGCGCTCCCATGGCGACTTATCGATGGAATTGTCAACCCGAAGCCAACGTCCAAATCCACCATGCCACCGGCAGCTCACAAAGCCCCACCTGTTAATCCCTGACTCATAGAATCCTTCTTAGCCAGAACCACTTCCCGAGAATCCATTTAAGTTTTTGGGTCAGTCTGTTCCCCATGTATTTGTCCGCAGTGCGTTTGATTGCCAAGGATTGTGTGGGGTAGGGGTAGATGGTTGATGAGATTGATTTCATTCCCAGCCGGTTTTTTATCGCCAAAGTGATCCCACCTATCAGTTCTCCTGCATTGGGGCCGACGACAGTGGCGCCTAGTATCTTGTCGCTTTTCTCTTCAGTCACCATTTTTATGAATCCGTCACGGACACCGTCGGTTATGGCTCTATCAACCTCACGCATCTCCAGCCCGTAGGTTCTGACTTTCAATCCTTTCGCCAATGCTATTTTCTCGTAGAGACCTACGTGCGCAACCTCGGGATCCGTATAAACGCACCAGGGAATTACAAGTTCGCTAACCCTTGATGATTTCCTGAAGAGGGCATTTCCCACCACCAGGCGAGCAGCCGCGTCTGCTGCATGAGTAAATTTGTGGTTCATGCAAACGTCTCCGGCAGCGAATATATTCTGATTAGAGGTTTGTAGGTAATCATCGACCAGTATTCCCTTTCTGGAGTCGAATCCAACACCGGCTTTTTCAAGAGCCAGACCCTGAATGGTCGGGCTTCGGCCTGCCGCCGCAAGGATTTCATCCACTTCTATTTTGTCGAGGACTGAATTCTGGAGAAATGCAATGGTTCTGGAGTGTGGGGATGAAGAAACTTCCGAAAAGACTGTATTCAGTTTTATCTCCACTCCATCCTCCGTAAACTGAGTCTTTAGTATGTCTGAGGCCTCTTCGTCCTCTCTATCAAGAATGCGAGAATGCTTGTGAAACAGGGTGACTTTTGATCCGAGCCTTGCAAATGCCTGGGCTAGTTCACAGCCCACCGGTCCGGCGCCGATAACGGCTAGTCGCTCAGGAATGGAATCAAGTTCAAATACGGTTTCATTTGTGAGACAATCATCTTGCTTTAAGCCCTGAATGTTTGGGATAACAGGGTGCGTTCCTGTGCAGATTACTGCCTTCCTGAAATTTAGGATGGAATCTCCTGCAGAAACCTGGGATGGTCCGGTAAAGCATGCTTCTCCTATGAACACGTCTACACCGAGCCTTGTAAATTTATGGACTGAATCACTCACGCTGATTTGAGATCTGACCGATCTCACCCAATCCATCACTGAACCGGTCTTCACAGTTAGTGGTCCATCAATTTCAATCCCGAATCTTGAGCATTTAAAAATTTCATAATAGGCTTTGGACGACCTTATGAGCGCTTTTGATGGAACACATCCGAAATTGAGGCAGTCACCTCCCAACAGACGTTTCTCGATTAAAGCGACTCTCGCTCCCAGATTTGCCGCTATAGCCGCCGTTACAAGCCCAGCCACACCGGCTCCGATCACCACAAGGTTGTAACAGGTGGCCGGAATGGGATTGACCCAATTTGGGGGCCGCACATGCGAAATCAGTGCATCATTGATTTGATCCTGCCGGAGTTTCAAGAAACCCTCTATCATTCATGGATGGATTATCATGGTGTTCCGAAAGTGTATGCTTGGCCCTATTCCAAGCCATTAGTCCCGGTATTTTTCAGACTCTTTGCCGCAATTCTGGTCGCCAGTATGGCCACGAGCACCGTTGAAGCCAGTCCCATCCAGAAGAAAAACTGACCGACTCCGCCACTGTCAACGTTTCCTGCCGCGATTTCCGCCAAAGATCTGGCCGCAGAGCCTATATATACGTACATCAATGCGCCGGGTATCATCCCTATGGCAGAAGCCAAAGCAAAATTCCTGAATGACACTTTGGTAAGCCCCAGGGCATAGTTCATAAAGTTGTAGGGGAATATAGGGCTAAGTCTTAACAGAAAAACCAGCTTAAATCCCTCATTAGCGATAGCTTCATCCAGCGACATAAACTTTTGATTGGAGGAAACCTTTGCGGCCACATAATCCCTGGCAAAGGTCCGTCCAATCATGAACGCAGCGCAAGCTCCAACAGTTGCGCCTGACCATGCGGTGATGAAGCCGACGGGCACGCCAAAAAGAAAACCTGCCCCCAATGTCAAAATCGATCCAGGAAGAAACGCTATGGCCGCCAGAACATAGAAGGCTGCCACTAGCGCAGGGCCAAGTGGTCCTAAATTATTGGTTTGGTACAAGACCTCCAGTAACCACTGCTTCACGGGAGCAAATGTCAACAAGGCTAAGGTCAAGGCTACCGCGACTCCCACTCCCACTAATTTCTTTGAGCTGGACAAAGATGATCTGCTCGTAGAGGCAGCATGGTTTTGTGACAATTTATTTAAGCCTCCTGATCAAACAACGAACTGCGACAGAAACGGTCTAAACGTCAATTGAAGGTGGAAATTCATTTTTTGGCCTTGACAGAAGTCGAGAATGATGTGATTATTGAACGATGCCGAAGTGGCGGAAGTGGTAGACGCGCCAGGTTCAGGGTCTGGTGGGCGAAAG
>CAZGVM010000199.1:0-1509 GCA_964528855.1 uncultured Desulfomonile sp.
TGCGCGCTTTTGGACCAAGCTCCCCAGACAGTGGTCGTGATAGGAATAGAGCCCGAAGACATATCGGCATATGGCTTGCAGTTGACCCCCAGAATTGAAGCCCGGGTTCAGGCGTTGGTGGATCAGGTGCTGACTGAGCTTGGGAAGCTTGGAGTTACTGCTACTCCCATGTAACTGAATTTAGTGTCCAATATTTACAAAAAACCGTTGAATTAGGGTCAGGTCTGTGCTAACTATAAGGCTTTAGGCTATTAAGCTAGCTCAATTTTGGTGTTGTTCATTTTCTTTATTAAAAATGTGGAGGCCTGATGATGCACAGCAAGGTTAAGGTTTTTCTGACATTAGCGTTGGCAGTGGTTATTTGTGCTGCGTTTTCCATTGCTTTTGCGGCCACTAAGGCTCCTGAAGGCGACATCATGATCCATTCGAAAGATGTCTTCAAGGAGTTCAAGCAGGGTCCCGCAAAGTTCCCTCACGTCAAACACAAAGCAATAAAGTGCGCAGATTGTCATCATGTATTCAAAGATGGGAAGAATGTTTGGAAGGAAGGCGATGAAGTTCAGAAATGCGGCGCCTGTCACAAGCTCGAAGCCGATGGCAAGATACCTAAACTCGAAAAAGCGTATCATGACAACTGTGTGAATTGTCACAAGAAGAACAAGGCCGACAACAAGCCGACCGGGCCGATTGCCTGCGCCAAATGCCATGAGAAAAAAGAAAAATAGTCTCTGACAACTCTTCTGTGTTACATGTTTCTCAGAAAAGCCCCTTTATCTCAAGGGGCTTTTTTCGTTGTAAAGAGCTTGACGTTTATGAACAGGCAAGTGTATTAGTTTATAACAAGTCCTTACTATATCTCACAGTGACTCGACATAAATTCCTTTTTAGCAATTATAGCACTTCAAGGAGCTAATCATGAAACAAAGAAGTCAAAGCTCGAAGACCTGGATATGGCTGATTATTTTTTCTATAGGTGTCTTGATTGGCGGAATTTATTTCCAGTGCTCTTCAACGGAAAGTTTTGCCCAGGAGGCGACTCAACCTGCTGTTGAGAAAGCGCCCGAAGTTAAGCCGGAAGAGCAGGCACAGACAAAGCAGGCCCCAAAAGAAGAACCAAAAGCTGAATCAAAATCTTCGTCCCAACCCGATGATCAATCATGTATAGCTTGTCACAACCCCGATATTATCAAAATGACCAAAGAAGAACTGGCCGATCAGGTAAACGTGGGAGACAAGCCTGTTGAACCAAGGAAACGTCCGCCTTTCATCTTCGGTGAGCTGAACCTTTCGATTGATGAGGCCAAATACGCAAACAGTATCCACAAGGACATTACCTGCGTTGGATGTCACAAGGACGCTACTGAAGCCCCTCACAACCAGAGACTTACTCCAGTGGATTGTAAGGAATGTCACGAAGATTCAGTGACCAGCATAAAGGCAAGCGCCCATGGAGACAAACTGGGTCCCAAGGCGCCTCCATGCTTCGGGTGTCATGACGTTCACCATGGC
>CAZGVM010000199.1:1519-5712 GCA_964528855.1 uncultured Desulfomonile sp.
CACCATGGCACTGCACAGTCAAATTATGACAAAGACTTCAAGAAAAAGGTCTGTCTGGATTGTCACAAAGCCTACGGTATTGATAACCAGAAGATTCACTCCAACCTGAACGCGTTTGCAAGCCACATGAAACTGGATTGCATGCTCTGCCACAGGGGTGAAACACCCGGCGTGCACAACATTCCTACCGGACGCGACAAAATTGTTGGCTGTGAGCAATGCCACCAGCGTGACACCATACTTTCAGAGAAGAAGACTCCGCCGGTTGACTTGTTCACCTATCTTGCGCAAACTTCATTCATAAACAGCGACCTGTTTGAACGCTTCAGTTACGTCATAGGCGCCCACAGAATACCTGCTCTGGACACGCTGTTGATTCTGGTCGTTCTTGGAACATTTGCCCTTCCGATTCTCCATGGCGGCATCAGGATTCTGACGAGACGCAAAGGCCCTCATCATGGGTCCGATGAAAAAATATACCTGCATCCGGTGTTTGAAAGACTGTGGCACTGGTTCCAGGCTCTGTGCATTATCATGCTCATTTTCACAGGTATCCTGATACACTGGCCCGAACTTTTCCCAGGCTGGTTCCAATGGGGGATCAACGTCCACAACTGGTTCGGATGGGCCGCTGTGATATCCTACGTGTCATGGCTAATATATGTGATCATTTCCGGAAGAATTTCTCACTATTGCCCGAAGAAGGGCGAGATTCCAGTTGGAATGGTCAAACAGGCCAAGTTCTATGGCTACGGTATATTCAAGCATGAGCCGCACCCGTATGCGCCGTCTGAGGACAACAAGTTCAACCCGTTGCAAAAAATAGCGTACATGCAGTTCCAGTTGCTCTTTTTGCCGATACTGCTCGTTAGCGGCATTCTCTACATGTACCCTGAATGTTTTACGGGGATAATTACGGCCATCGGCGGTCTGAAAATCCTCGCTCTGATTCACTTGATACTTGCGGCTCTTTTCGCTGCTTTCCTTGTTGCTCACATGTATCTTGCCACCACAGGTGAGACTGTCAGTGAAAACTTTAAGGCCATGATATTTGGTTATGGCACGAAAGAAGACCACCACGACCACAAATAGCCGTAGACCCTGAAACATCCTTTAAGAAGCGAGGCGGCCCGGCAAGGGGCCGCTTTTTTTTTACATCACTTTTTGAATGAAACAGGCCGAGCAGTCTGGCTTGGCGTAAAGGGGACAACGCTTCCACATATCAGGCTGCTCACGTCAATTTTGGCCAAAAGAGCCTGAAACGAGTTCCGACCAATCATCGTTTCCAGGTTTGGGGGGCTTGTCGATGTTAGGACAATCTTTAAGACGGTTTTTTCGACTCAATCCAAAGACAAGACTTACCTCGGTCGATATGGGAGTGTCTCGCCAGTCGATCAATCTGAGAAATCTTCCAAGATTCAAATCCCACCAGTCATTTCTCACAGGAATTATTTCAGGGACTTTAAGATAGCTGCCTTTTTCAATATCCCACGAATATTCCGCAAAAGGCCACAACCGGTATTTTGCGGCAACCAGCATACCTTTTCGGTACAGTTTCTGAATGCGGCTAAAAAACAGAAACCTTTGTTCAGTCATCACCTCTTCTTTGCCAACAGAGATGAACCCATCACCTGTTCCGCCATATTCATGTCCTTTGTTACGGTCTTTCTTGTAACTGTAGACATAGAAAAAATTGAACTCATCAATTCCACCGCCGGAGCCATAGGTGAAAAATGGCCTGAAACTGTAGCGTTTATGACCTGACTGATAATGATGATAATAACTTATGAAAGGCCATAGGAAATCAACATTGGCGGCATAGGCCGTCTCATAGGTCATGTAAAGCGGAAAGGGCATGGCCCTGAACGCTGTGAACTGTTCCGTCCCCGGATATTTGTCGGTCGCCTGAAATAATGGCCACAAAAAGAAGGTATTGTGGTAATCGTTACGGATGGAGTCTTTGCCGAATAAAGGCCATACCTTCAATGTGTTGCGGGCCGGACTCCGGGAATAGGTCCCGATTGGCCACAAAAATCTTTGTGTGAACGCTCCGTCATCTTCGCTCTCGTAATAGAGCGGAAACAGGAAAAACCTGTTCGAATCCACTCCAAAACGACGGTAAGAGAAGCCGTAGAAAGGAAAGATTCCCCAGTAATCCTGGCCCATGTCCGATCGTCCCTTGAACATGGTGAGCATTCTTGAGTAATGATCGAAGGGTGGAATTTTTGACCACCACGAGTCGTAGATAGGAATAATGCGTATCTTTTTCTGAAAATAAGACTCTTCCTTGAACCCGATGGGGTACAGCACATCCAGACGTTCGAATTTCCCCGGGACCCTGGTCCTGAAGAAGAAAGGAGGGATGCCCCACCCCTGGGCAACTGTCCATGTATGGCTATCGGCCCTTGGATCTATGCGACGTATGGTAAAATCGGGATCTATGGCGAAGAAGGTTCCTGGTGTCGAAATTCTCAGAAAGTTGTATATGGAGCCATGACTGTCGATGCTCGAAAACATGTTCAGGCTCATCGCCAGAGCAACCACTAGAGATAGCCTGACGAAACTCATCCTAAGAGCATTCCGGTTGAATATTACAGATTCCAAAACCTGCCAAACAAGCTTACCGGTGGTCTTTCTGGAATTAGTTTTGAGGATGGTCTTATCTGCCGGTTTCATTTTCCGGCCACCCCTTACCTGAATATGGATCCGAGAACAATCGCCAGAGTACTTATAGGAGTTACTTCAGAAACTTCTTCGGCTGTTTTGTTCATGTTCCGGATTGCTCGACGGGCCTCGAAATAGATTTCAGGATCGTTAATGAGCCGCCCTATTGTTCCGGGACCATTTTGGACCTTCTGTGAAAGTCCCCTGAAATCTCTTACCAGCCCTTGAGCCTCCCTGTGCAGGGATTCATCGGTTATAAGTCTGCCAAGGGTGCCCTTACCGGACTTCACGTCCCGAGTCAGTCCTCCGAGGTCGGAGGCAAGCTGATCAAACTTGGCGCCCGTTTTGTCCAGGTTACTCGAAAAATTCTGCATGTCATCAACAGACTTGTTGATCTTTGGCTGGTTTTTGGCGACTACCTCATTTATTCCCTTAACTGCGCTGTCAGCGTTTGCTACCGTTACGTTGATCCTTTCCTTGTTGGATGAGATCAGTTCCTTGGCGTCCTTGGTGAAGGCGTCCGTGTTGTTGAGTATTCGATCTATTTTTTGAGCCCCTTTTTCATCCACGATCTGTCTGCGTGTTTCCGCAGTAATTACCTGCAGATCCTGAGAGACAACAGCAAGGCTCTCCAAAACCTTCTGTGTGTCAGTCGGCTCATTGACCATTTTAATCTCTTCTCCTGTTTTCAATTTTCTGGCGTTTGGTTTCCCCGGTTCCAATACCAGAAAACGATCTCCCAGTAGGCCTCTGGTCCTAACCATCAGACGAGAGCCCTCAGGAATAAGATTGCGGTACGACTCGTTCAGGCTTAGCAAAACGACCGCACGCCCAGTCTCAGGCTCAAAAGTTATCTCCTTGACAGAGCCAACCTTGATACCGGCAATTTGAACCTGGCTACCAGGAGAGATTCCTTCAACGGAACGGAATTTGGCGGTCAGGTTGAATCCATTGGGGGACCCTAAATCCAGTACCTTGAACCAGACATAGGCGATAATTCCCAATGAGATCAGGAAAAATACCCCTACTCGAAGCTCAAGAGAAAATTTGTTCATGAATAATTGCCTTTCTCAGTCAATCTTGATCGGGCCATCCGGAGACCCTCTCAGAAATTGACGAACCAGAGGATCGGCGCTTTGTGACAACTCTTCAGGGTTTCCTCTCGCAGCAATCTGGCCGTCGTTCAGCACCATAATTTCGTCTGAGATTTCTAGAACTCCCCTAATGTCATGACTTATTATGACGTAGGTCATGTCCCTCTGGGCATGAGTCTTTTCAATTAACCTGTAAATTGTAGATTTTGTAATTGGATCCAGACCACTGGTCGGCTCATCGAAAAAAACAATGTCGGGTTTTGTGATCAGCGCTCTGGCAAGACCCGCTCGTTTTCGCATGCCGCCTGACAATTCAGATGGAAACTTGTGTCCATGATTAAGCAGGCCCACCTGGTCAAGATGAATGTCCACCATTTCCATGATCTCGCTATTGGCAAGTTTGGTCCTTTCCCTTAGCGGAAAGGCCACATTGTC
>CAZGVM010000200.1:0-5682 GCA_964528855.1 uncultured Desulfomonile sp.
TTGAACGGAATATTTCACAAACATTGACAAATTCTTGTTTTGATGATACTTTTATAGACAAAATCAGTATGATAACTGCTTTTTCGAATGTTTTGCGCCGGGTGATCGCTTTTTTGCATTCTGATGCAAGGACGCCTGTGCAAACATTTCTGATTTTGAGGTATGGAGTTGTCCGTGGGAAACAATCCGATAAGGCCGACACTTGGTTTTATTCTGGCTGCGCTGCTGTCCCTGCTCATTTCGGGGGGGCCTGCAGGCGCCGGCTTCAGGGTGGAAATACCGGTGGATAAAAAGTCCACTATGCCTGTCTACGTTTTTCTTCCGCAAAGCGGTGTGAACAAACCGTTACCGGCGGTGGTGGTGGGCGTTGGTGTCGGGGGAACTCAGATTGCCCAGTATCGTGAGCACTGTCAGTTACTGGCCGACCGAAATTACGTTGTAGCCCTGATAGACCCGTCCAATCACCCTGAAGATATGGCGCCGGGGCCGTGGAACTGGGACCGGGGTACGGGCTACATGATCGGAAGCCTGAACCAGGGTGTGGTAGCGACCAAATTATTCTTTGGAAACCAATGGTATCTAAATACCATAGGGGCCACGGTAAATTACCTGATCTGCTCGCCCTGGGTCGATAAATCCAGGATAGCGTTATCGGGATTTTCACAGCCTGCCAACGCCGCCCTGGCCTACGCCTGCAAGGATCCGAGGATAAAGGCTGTTGTCTGGAACTATGGCAGCTGGCCCTGGGTCATGCCCTATGAACCTTCCAGATTGCCACCCGTGCAGATATTCCACGGAGAAAAAGATGATGTTTACGACGTTAAATACGCCAGAGAACTCGCCTGGAACCTGAAAACGAGCATGCGCCCGCATGAAGCGAACATATACCCGGACCAGAAGCATATGTTCAATATATACTATGATTTGAGAACCGAAAACAGGTTCATGAAACCTGCTATGCTGGACGCATTTGAAAGGATGGTCTGTTTCCTGAACAGGACTTTGGGGCACAATACCGGAAAGAATTGATATGAGCCGGAGGCTCTTTGAGTGATATCAGAGCCTCCGGCTTTTTACGGGTAGTTTAAATATCGTAAATTTCAGGGCCCAGGATTCTTATCCACTCCTCGGAGAGAGCCCGGCTTGCCCTGGAGCAGTCATCCACTCTCAGCGCCATGATCTGTCCCGCACCCATAATCATTGATCCACGCAGGAAATAGATGTTCTCTACGTTCACACACGCCATCTTGAGCGGCTTGAGTATAGCGTTTATTCCTCCGGGATGATGGGGAGCCTCAACAGCCAGAATCTCGTTGACAACAAGTTTGTAGCCGGATGTCTCCAGCACGTTTGACGCCTTGGCCGGATCGCTGACCACAAGGCCTGCTATTCCAACATCTCCTTCGACTCTGGCGCTGAGTCCGAGTATATTGACACCCGTCGATGTAAGCATTTCCACAATGTCCGATAGAGCGCCGGGTGTGTTTTTAAGTTCTACGGCCAACTCCTTAACAGTTTTCATCCTGGCCTCCAACGCTAATCATGCGCCTGTTTGAATAATTAGGTGTCAATTGTTTTCCGAACCGAACTTTATCCCCGCCTCTAAAGCTTTCTGATTCATCTCGATGAGGCTTTGTTTTTTCCCCTGAAGCACTTTTTCTATTGCCGTCAACAGGGCCGAGGTAGAGACGATTCCCGTTTTTGCGGCAACTACCCCAAGCATCACCATGTTCAGCGACCTGTCCGCTCCCATGTCGTGGGCGAGCGTGTTCACCGGCGCCTTGACCACATTTATGTCATCCCTCGTCGGCTCTTCGGTGATAAGATCACTGTTGAGAAACATGATTCCACCAGGCTTGACCGTACTTTGGTATTTAACCATGGAAGGATAATTCATGACAACTACAAACTCGGGCGAAGAAGCTATCGGGGAGGCTATTTCCTCATCTGAAACGACCACGGTACAGTTGGCTGTGCCGCCGCGCACTTCCGCTCCATAGGATGGGAGGTAAGTAACGTGCTTGTCTTCATTCATGCCGGCAAAAGCAAGGACGTAGCCCATCATGAGCACTCCCTGACCACCAAAACCGGAAAAAGTAATCTTAAGCGACATCCTTGATCACCTGCACAGGAAAGATTTTGGACATGGTTTCTTCAACCCATTTGATGGATTCCACCGGAGACTTTTTCCAGTTTGTCGGACAAGGCGACAGGACTTCCACCAGGGAGAAGCCTTTGTCCTCCAGTTGAATCTCGAATGCTTTCCTGATCGCCTTCTTTGTCTTGTTTACGCCCTTGGGATTGGTAACCGTAGTTCTTTCTATGTATACGCTGCCTGCGGCGAGAGCCAGCATGGCGCTTAGATCCAGAGGATTTCCGTCCCTGAGGGGCATACGCCCACCAGGTGAGGTGGTGGTGACCTGTCCGGGCAAGGTTGTTGGGGCCATCTGGCCGCCTGTCATGCCGTAAACGGCGTTGTTGACGAATATGCACGTCACACGCTCGCCGCGATTAGCAGCATGAATGGTCTCCGCCGTCCCGATTGCGGCTATGTCGCCGTCACCCTGGTAGGTGAAGACGACCCTGTCCGGAAGCATGCGCTTGATGCCTGTAGCGACTGCTGCTGCGCGCCCATGAGGCGCCTCACACATGTCCACATCAAAATAGTTATACGCCAGGACGGCGCATCCAGCCGGGGGAACGCCGATACATTTGTCCTGAATACCCAGTTCGTCGATGACCTCACAAACGAGGCGATGTATGACACTATGCCCGCATCCTGGGCAATAGTGGAAAGGAACATCCTTTAATGACCTGGGCCTGCTGAATATTTTTTTCACGTCTTAGACTCCCGTGTGTCGATACGAAAAGACAGAAGAATCGCACAAACTCATCAACAGAAAACAGCCTGCGCCTTATGCGGACTTCTTGACCGCCCCGTTAGCCACGCCGGTCAGAACTCCCGATATTTCCTCGGGAGTGGAAACGACCCCGCCTGGACGGCCATAGAATGTCACCGGACACTTGCCTTCGATCGACAGCCTTACGTCCTCGACCATCTGGCCGGTGCTCATCTCAAAGACCACGATGTGATCAACAGTTTTGCTCAGGGAAGCCAGCGCCTCCCCCGGAAAAGGCCATAGCGTCTTGGGCCGGTACAGTCCTGCCTTGACACCGTTGGCACGCACCCTGTGGACGGCGCCTTTGGCGACTCTGGCAGCAGTTCCGTAGGCTACTATGACTATGTCCGCGTCATCGCACATGTAAATTTCCTGGTCGGCTATCTCGGCCGTAATAGCCTCATATTTGCGGACCAGCCTCCAGTTCAGCTCTTCTTCTTTAGGCGGATCCAGCCACAACGAGCGTATTATCCTGCTTGGGCGACCTTGGGCCCCTCTTAGCGCCCAATCCTTGGCCGGTAGAGTTGATACATCGATCGGGTCCGGGAAAATTACCGGTTCCATCATCTGCCCCATCATGCCATCGCCCAGGATCATCACCGGTGTACGATACTTGTCCGCAAGATCAAAGGCCTGCCTGGTCATGTCGGCTATTTCCTGACCGTATGCCGGTGCGAGCACCACCACACGGTAATCCCCGTGCCCACCGCCTCTGGTTGCCTGAAAATAGTCGCCCTGGGCCGGAGCAATGTTACCCAGACCAGGTCCGCCTCGCATCATGTTTACGATGACGGCCGGCAATTCCATTGCGGCCAGGTAGGAGATGCCCTCCTGTTTGAGACTTATGCCGGGGCTCGAGGAAGAAGTCATAGCCCTGGCGCCGGTAGCGGCAGCTCCAATGACCATATTGATCGACGCTATTTCGCTTTCGGCCTGAACGAATACACTGTCAGACATCTTTGCGAACGCGGAAGCCATGTACTCGGGAAGTTCATTCTGTGGAGTGATTGGGTAACCGAAATAGGCCCTGCATCCGGATCGAATGGCGGCCTCGCCCAACACATGCGTTCCCCGCATGAGAGTTTTGGCGGACATAATGCTTTCCTCACTAGACAAAAATGTTGAAATTACTCTTTTTCTTCGCGATAAACTTCAATTGCTACATCCGGACAGATGAGGGCGCATAAACAGCAGCCGGTGCATCCTGACTTATCAGTCTCCGACGGTTTTTCTTTAGAAACCTCGGCCGGATAGTACCCTTTTGTATTAAGTTTCTCGGATATCCCAATTGTTTTCTTGGGGCACACGGTGACGCACAAACCACAGCCCTTGCACCGTTCCCTATCGATGTCGATTCGACCTTTCAATTTTTGTTCTCCCGGACAAGAAAAGTTAAACACACAGATTATTCCTGAATTTTTACCAAGTCAAGCATATTTTGCAGCTGACGGCCGGACCTAAAATGCACTCAAACCTGCTGCTTTCATTGAACAAAACTACTGGTGGACCTGCTGATTTTTTTTGAGGCGCCTGGTTGATGGCTTGAGCGTGTAACTCCACCATTCGAGATCGGCTTTAAACAGGGGATTTGACGTGAGGTCTGCCGACTTTCTGAAGAAGTCGAGAGTTTTCTCCGTGAGTCCCAAATCGAGGTAGGTTGCGCCAATCATGCCCACTGTGGCCACATGATCCGGGTAAAGCTCGATGGATGCCACGAAATCCAGGTATGGCCCTCTCGGTTGGCTCTGCCAGACGATCTCTCCCGTAAAGACTCCGAAAGCGAATAGTGGGGCCAGCTCACGGGCTTTGTGCCAGTCAACGACGCCTCGGTAAACATAGCCCAGGTAGAACAGCGCGGAGCCGCGATTGACGTGGGCGGCATAGGACTTGGGGTTCTTCACGATAAACGAGTCCAGCAGTAGAACCGCCTGTTCGAGCCCCCCTTCACGCAACTCGGCCGTGGCCATGTCGAATTCGGAGGTGGCAGCCATGACGGAGACCGGAATCGATATGGTCGTGATAATCACGAACAGGGCAACAAGTGTAATTCGTTTCAACTCTCTCACGAATCGGCAAGCAAACCTTAAAATATGTTGTGACTTTGCGCAATATAACTTATTTTGAATAATTAAACTACACATCTCAGTTTACTGGTTCAGCCGCTCAAGATTCCGGCATAACCCGATAAAGTTACAAATTCTTTGACTTATCGGGGGTTAATATGTTAATATGAGTCACCCTTTAGAAAAAAAAGGGCTGATGCAAGGTCGAGAGCCCGGCTAGAAAACTGGATGCAGATTTCAGCCGGGCTTTCGTTTGTACACTATACCGCCCGCCTGCTACGGAGGACTTAACAATGCCGGTATCTGCAAAAATAGCAGATTTCATGGAACGCTCGTCATGGATCAGGAAAATGTTCGAGGAAGGCGCTCGCCTGAAACAGCTACACGGGCCGGAAAACGTATTCGATTTCTCACTGGGTAACCCGAACCTTGAGCCTTCTGCAGGCCTGAAGAAGGCGATTGCTGCGGCCGCCTCCAGTCAGGCCACAGGCATCCATTCATATATGCCCAACGCCGGACTTTTATCGACCCGCAACGCTATCGCCGCCAGGATAGCAAGAGATGAAGGGGTCAATATTGACGGCTCAAACGTCGTCATGACAGTGGGCGCCGGCGGTGGCCTGAACGTAGTCCTCAAGACCCTTCTCAATCCCGGTGACGAAGTGGTCATCCCAAAGCCTTTCTTCGTGGAATATGTCTTTTATTGCGACAACCACGGG
>CAZGVM010000201.1:0-5610 GCA_964528855.1 uncultured Desulfomonile sp.
GGACGAAAACACCACAATAGCCGAAATAGTGCAGGGTGTAGTGATCCCGTCTTACAGGAATTCAGGGATATTCTCGAAACTCGTCGATTTCCAGATAGACGAGGCGATCAGCTTAGGTCTCAAAGCCTTCTTTGCTCTTGCTGTGACAAACCACACATTTTCCCAGAAAACTGCGTCAAGGTTTAAGGGTCGAGATTGCGCCATTTTATTGAACTACATCCCGTCTTCCGTTGATTTCAGAGGCTTCGATAAATCCTGGCCCGGAAGAATCTCTGTAGTAGTTCATTACACAGACCTTCAAACCGGGGATGCAAATGTTATTTATCCACCACATAAACATGAATCTTTCATTCGTGAAATCTACAGGAACCTGGACAAACAGGTCATCATTGCTTCCGGGAATGTAGCTCATGATGTCGCGCAGTGCGCTGAGTTTCACTCACACCTTAAAGTCATACCGGCCTTGAGATACGCTAGAATCACCGTGAGCGGCTATGGAAAGGACTTCATCGGTTACCTCAGAAAGACTTCAAGAGAACTGCTTTCACATGACGTGGATATAATCAATCTGTTTTTGAACTTATCTGATCCGGCTACAACTGGATTGGCCCCTACCATGGAGGAATTGGGATTCTTCTTTGCAGGGATATTGCCTGGCGCCGCAATGGGTAATGACGCGTTGGTTTTGCAGTATTTGAAGGGAACACCTATAAACTACCGGGAGATTAAGATAGCGTCGGAATTCGGCAGGAAGATTCTGGATTATGTGAGGGCGCATGATCCAAACTGGCAGTAGATATTTATTCCGAGGGATGGGTGTTTGAAAGTAGCGTCTAGAGAAAAGAGGCCCCACCGGGCCTCTTTTCTTTCAACCAAAGCCATCTGCAGCTTTTGTTTTCCAGTTTTCTATGCGGCTGCGCCATCCGCATCCCAGACTGAGTCGTCAGTGCTCGGAATTTGAGCCAGCACGGCCAAAGAGGCTGCTGTGACCTTTCTATACACTTCGTTCGGTTTGCGTCGCACACCATCGACCGTTAGAAGCTGGCTGATCTGGATACCAAAATGTTTCTGATTCTCAAGCAAATACGGATAAATCAATCGCCAGTCAGCGACTGTCAACTCTGCAAACACACCACCATTGAGTTGCTCTTCCACCATCTGACGATATGGGTCTCTCACGTATAGGGCGCCACCTGAAGCCAGAGAAAAGAGGTTTGAGCCAGGGTAGGGTCTCGGCAGAAATGATATTTCGCCGTCTTCATCCATCCAGAGTCCATTAAGCACCACAAAACCTCCGCCATTAAGCGGATCCCCGGCCATGAAACTCTCAGCAAGATAATCCAGAGCGGTGCCATTGATAACAACCCGGGGGCGACCCGCCGCATTGATCAGTGGCCTTCCGGCTGCGTTGCCCTGAACATAAACGACTCCACCTTTGGCCCCGTACATGAAACACTGTCCAACATCTCCATGGATTACAACCGTCCCTCGTTTCATGATCTGACCTATTTGATCCTGGGCGTTGCCATGCATGTGGATTTCCATGCCATCTATTCCACTGCCCACGTAGTCCCCGGAAGAGCCGTAGAGGTCGATTCTGACCCCTTCAGTCAATGCGCCGAATCCACATCCTTCAAAACGCTGGCCTCGCAGGTCAAAAACAATGAAATTTCTCCAGCCGAGTTTGAAAGCTTGGGCCATCAACACGGCGTCACACTGATCACCCTCAGGCTCGAAATCACAAGCGTCCACCAGAAGAGCCTTTTCTATGGCTTGAGGAGGTCTCAGGGCTTCTCTCATCGCATGGTCAATACGGGTGGCGTAGCCGAGCTTCCTGGTTTGGGTGATATGAGGAACAGACCTGAATATCTGGTTGAGTTCATCGTTGATCAACCTGACCAGGGCTGATCGCTTCTTGTCGCCAAGCGAGACCTTACGGTCCAGTAACGCCGTAAGTCCCTCTATTGCTGGAAAGAACAACTCCTCGTCCGTTCGGGCCATTTTTCCGACCATTGCTATTGTCCATCGGATGGTGTTGTAATCCCATGTAACCGCACGTTCCCGGAACATCTTCAAAAGTCCGCTGGAGTCATTGGCTTTCAAAATGGCCAGCAACTCATCCTTCAAATTGTTGCTGTCGGCAGGCTTGATCATGGCTTCCTGAATTTTCAGTGGCTCTCTTTTGTCTACCTCCACAATCGCCCCGAATTTGTCCCGACAGGTCAGCTTCATTTGTCCAGAGTCATCGGCTGCCAGATCAAACATGAAAGACCCTCCATCAGACGAGGAGCCTCCACGGGCATTCCAGTATTTGTCAGCAACTGGGCTAAACCTGGGATCTTCATCCGAAATGGACTTAAGGGTTGCGTCAATTGCCTGTTTTTCCGAGCACAGCAAACCTATTTGGGCTTCACCGTCATAAATGGAGAAAACCTGCGGTCTGAGCATGGATGTGTCGGTTATTCCCAAAAGTTGGAACTTGTTTTCCTCAGGAATATTTCTCGCTATGATGAAAAACCAGGGGCCATCAGGAGATGTGTGGATGTGAGTAGACTGCACCACATCATAAAGTTCCTGTTTCTCCGGAGGCAACAAATCGAAGTCCAACTCTCCTGTAGGCGCCAAAGCTTCTATGATCACTTCAAGAGGATAACCATAAACCCTGTTCCACAAATCAAACAGGAGAACACTAACCTCGGTGTCTGTCATGAACTGAGGCGCTATACCTCGTTGCCTCAAGTAATCACAAACAGCATGATAATTCGCAAAATCGCCATTATGAACGAGCGCCTCGTTAAGACCTATAAAAGGGTGCGCCCCACCCGGATGCCACACCCGACCTCTGGTAGGATACCTCTGATGGGCTATCCAGATATGGGCGGGAAAATCGTCCAGTTTGTAATACTTAACGACATTCTCAGCGTAGCCCACTATCTTCAGAATCATCAGGTTGATTCCGTGGGACAACACGAACGCCTGTTTTTCCCCAAGCGAGCTGTAAAAGCGCCTGTTCAAGGCAATGGAATTTCGGCTCACTAATTCATCTTCAGCCCATCGGCCCTTCATTTCGTGAAGTCCGTGTCGCTGGACAAATGTCTTGAGAATGTCAGGTTTGACCCTTACGAATGCCCTCCAGACATCGGGAGGCTTAACATCCAGACCTTCGAGCTCCCTGTAATCGGGAATATGATCCAGGATTTCCTCATGGGCCACATCAAAATATGGCGTTACAAAGTCCTCTTTCAAGGCCGCAAGGCATGACGGCTCCAGAAGGGCTATGTTGAGCAGGTAATGCGTGTCGAGAACTTCCCTGGAAATGCCTAAACGTTCAGGATCAAAGCCTACCGCCGCAATTCCACCGCCCTTGCCATTGCCCCGATTGTGCATTCTTATGGATGGCTCAAAAATGTGACGTCCTGCCAAAGGAATGCTGGAAGCAAAACCGGTTACTCCGCAGCCGCCTTCGTCTTCTCGTTTGACATTAGGCTCACATTCGGTGTTAGCCAGATCCTCGATTCTTGAAGCAATAAGTCTATCTGCAAAAAATCCTTTTGAATTCATTTCGATCCTCACTTGCCGGCATTTCTGATGTCGTCATCTCCAAGCCCTGAAGTATAATCAAGGTGTCCCAACACTTCTGTTTTTCCGACAAGTTCCTTGATGCTGGACATACCGAGTCTGTATAAAATTTGCCTGAGCTGATCCCTCCAGCATGAAAGCATGTTGACAATTCTCTGCGTTCCCCATGCGAGGTCCATTAATGCTACCAACTCCGCATCCGTAGTCGCTATTCCTCTGGCGCATCCCCGTCCGCTTTCACAGTTATGACATCTGATACATTCCAGAGCCACCAGTTCGGCGGTCCCTGTCACTACTCCGTCGGCTCCCAAAGCCACAGCTTTGGCTATGTCGTAAGCAGTGCGAATGCCTCCAGAGGCGATCAAGGTCACCTGGTCCCGAACCCCCTCATTTACCAGAAAATTATGTACTTTAGGGATAGCGTATTCTATCGGCATGGCGATATTTTTCTTTGCGACGTCCGGAGCGGCGCCCGTGCCCCCGTATGACCCGTCCAGATGAACTATGTGAGCGCCGGCGTAATAAGATCCAATGGCCACCATATCGACGTCCGAGGGAGTTGAAACTTTGACGGACACCAGAGCGCGGGTGTTGATCGCTTTTATCCAGTCAACATGTTTCTTGTGGTCTTCGACTGAATAAACTGAATGGAATGGAAAAGGACTGAACAGAGATGAACCGGGCACGGTCTCTCTGATCCTGGCGACCGCCTGTGTCACCTTGGACCCCAGCAAGTGCCCGCCCAGACCCGGTTTGGCCCCCTGAGCGTACTTGAATTCTATGATCTTCACTCTTTGTATGGTCTCTTCCTTGACACCAAACAATCCGGTCGCCACCTGAGTGATTATGTTATCGTCGAATGGATACAAGGCCTCGGGATATCCACCCTCTCCGGTGCATGTGAACGATCCCCACGCCGCAAATGCCCTGATCCGGCTGAGCATGGTTGTTTGGGAAACGGATCCGAATGACATTCCACCACCGTAGACCGGGATTGGAATTTCTATGCTCACACGTCCGTCACGACGCTTGTTAAGAGATATTGATGTGTCTATGGACTCAGGGTCCAGGTCTTTTCGAGGGGGTCTTTTGGGAAAGCGAAACCTTAATTTATCAAAACCGCCCTCGGTCGCGCCCACACGGTATTCTAAATCACTCTTGGGCAATTGCCCGGTTTCGGCCATGTGCCAGGCGCTCATTAATAGCTCAGGCGTCCAGCGACTGTCTCCCAACGCCTTGGAACTGGAGTTGTAGCCCACCTTAATGGCTTTTTGAGGACAGTTTGCAACACAACGATTGGATTTTTTGGAACATTCAATCCCCAAACACATGTGGTCCACAGGAACACCCAATTTTGATCCCTGCGTGCGAAAAACGTTTTCCGGGCATATCGCTACACATTTCAGACAATTATTACAGGCGTCAGAGACTACTACGGCATATTTTCCCAGTCCCCTGCGAAACCTGGATGGGGTTACAACCACCTCGGTCGAAGGAGCCTGACTCCATATATTCTTGTATGACATTATCGAAACTTCCTCTTTATGAGCTGCTATCCATGAATAATTGCGCAAAAGTGTCGCTTTCAAGATTCTCTTTAAACATAACCCGTCCCTGCTCACCACGCAGCCGCCTGGCCTCTCTTATACCCATGGCCCCCATCATTTCCAGCAACTGGTTATGCCAGGCTCCCACCAGGTTGACCATACGAGCAGCCCCATAAGCCGGATCGATATTGGCGATATCAACAGGGCAATCTCCTCCGTAAATGCAGTTTCGGCAGACCCGACATTCCAGCGCCACCAGCAGCGGGATGTCGATTCCGACCATGTTGGCGCCGCACAGGATAGATTTTATTACGTGTTCAGCCATGGCTATACCGCCGGAAACCAGAAACCCCACCTCATCGCGAAACGTAGCCCTGACCATCGCACGGTGCACCTCTTTTATAACGTCCTTGACGTGGACGCCATTTTCAACTCCCGGTTCATATCCTCGTTCATCTGCGATGTAATGAATTAAATCGACACC
>CAZGVM010000202.1:0-5572 GCA_964528855.1 uncultured Desulfomonile sp.
TTTTTCTGGCCGTCAAATACAACATTTCGACGGGGATACGGTAAGCATTTAGAAATGTTGCATCAATCGGCCCGCTTTTATTCAAGACTACTCGGTTAATAGGCCGTTATCACTTTATTAAATTGCCGAGTAACTCTTGCTTCCATGAGGATCAAAACCGGGAAGCTGGATTTTGATCCTCAATTGAATTAATAGTCTAAGTGTAAAAGAGCTTGAAGGCTTTCAAATAATCTTTAGGTCAAAAGAGGCGATTATGACTGAAGAAACACAATGCGGCTCCGAACAATCATGTGGGAGCTGTTCAACTTCCTCGTCCTGCTCTGCCGACATCCAGCGAAAGCATGCCGAGGAGGAATCACTTAAGAAACTGTCCAGAATCAGATCACGAATAGCGGTAATGAGTGGCAAGGGCGGAGTCGGCAAGTCCACGGTGGCAGTGAATCTGGCAACGTCGTTGGCGTCCATGGGGAAAAAGGTGGGAATTTTCGATGGGGACGTTCACGGCCCCAACATTCCCAAGATGTTGGGAGTAGATCATCTGACGCCCAATGTTTCAGCCGATGGTTTATCACCCGTTATAGGACCGGCTGGCATTAAAGTGGTTTCCATGGGCTTTTTGGTCCAGGATCCTGACACTCCCATTGCGTGGCGTGGTCCAATGAAGCATTCGCTGTTTCAACAGTTTATAGCGGATGTAGATTGGGGAGACCTTGATTACCTAATCATAGACTTGCCGCCCGGAACTGGGGACGAGCCACTCAGCATCGCTCAATTACTTGGCCAGCCACTTTGGACGGTTATAGTCACAACCCCGCAGGATGTGGCGCTGCTAGACTCCAGGAAGTCGGTCGTTTTTGCCCGCACTCTCCAGATGAACATTCTCGGGATAGTTGAAAATATGAGCGGCATGGCCTGTCCTCATTGTGGAGAAAAAATTGATCTTTTCAAGACTGGAGGAGGAAAACGCGCAGCTATCGAGTTACAGGCTCCTTTCCTGGGGGCGATACCGATCGATCCTCAAATTGTGCTGGGTGGCGACGCCGGAACACCGCTGATAGTGGACAATCCAGGTGGCCCAAGCGCTGAAGCTTTTCTGCAAATAGCAAGAAATATCGATGAGACGATAACTTCGTCGAAATGAGCTTTCAAAAAGGTTTGACGAGAGCTCAAAGGTTTTAATTACAAAAATTATTGATGTCTCAGGAGTTCAAAAATGTCGGTTAAAACAGTAGCGATTCCATCGATGAATCCGGGAGGACTTGAAGCCACGAGAGCAGGGCACTTTGGACATTGTGACCTTTTCACGCTGATCCACCTGGAAGACGGTGAAATCAAGGAAGTTTCATTAGTGGACAACCCACCGCATGTACAGGGTGGTTGCTTTGCTCCGGTGAACATTCTTCACAAAAGTGGCGCTCACGCCCTAAGAGTGGGCGGTATAGGAATGAGGCCATTGATGGGCTTTCAACAGGTAGGGATTGATGTTTACTATGGCCCTGAAGGCGATACTGTCCAGTCGGTAGTATCGGAATTGTTGGATGGAAAACTACAACTCATTGCCGAACATCAGGTATGTGGCGGCGGAAGGTTTTAGAATCGGGATCGTAAATGAAAATCGCAATAACATCTGATGGAACGAACGTGGATTCACCCATGAATCCACGTTTTGGACGAGCGCCTTATATCTTGATTGTGACTTCAGACGGAAAACTAGTAGAGGTGATAGATAACGCGACCAATGTGAATGCCATGCGAGGAGCGGGCATTCAGGCGGCCAAGACCTTAGCGGACAAGGGTGTCAATATTTTACTGACAGGTCATTGTGGACCAAATGCGTTTACGGCCCTTCAGGCGGCAGGGATCAAGGTTGGCTCAGACCAGTCAGGTTCGGTAAAACAAGCCCTGGAGAGACTCAACTCGGGAAAGGTGACCTTCTCGCAGCAACCGAACGCTGAAGCGCATTGGTAAGGTGAAAAACGACATGAAAATCGCCGTAGCTAGTGGTAAGGGTGGGACAGGTAAAACCACGATAGCGACAAGCTTGGCAGCGACTCTTGGTCAACGCGCTCAAATTCTGGATTGCGACGTGGAGGAACCCAACTGCCACATTCTAATGTCGCCAGAAATAGAATCCTGTGAACCAATTGTTGTTCAGGTTCCATTGGTTGACATGTCTAAATGCGACTTATGCGGAAAGTGTGGGGAGGTTTGTAGGTTCAGCGCAATCCTGACTATCGGAAAAACCGTTTTGACTTTTGCCGAACTTTGCCATGGCTGCGGCGGTTGCATGCTACTGTGCCCCCACAAAGCAATCTCGGAAACACCGAGAGATTTGGGAGTGGTTGAAAGCGGCCATGTCGGCCCTGTTGAATTCGTTCAGGGGCGAATCCGAATTGGAGAAGCCATGTCTCCGCCTCTAATCAAGGAAGTGGCAAAGCGTGTCAATCCGGAGCGAATATCAATTTTGGACGCTCCTCCAGGAGCCTCTTGCCCCGTCATTCACACAGTTAAAGGGTGTGATTTTGTCATTATGGTCACAGAACCGACTCCTTTTGGTTTGCACGATCTGAGAATCGCAGTTGACGCTATTCGCCCACTGGGGATTCCAATGGGAGTTGTTCTGAATCGTAGCGACATCGGGGACGCGGAGGTTCAAAAATACTGCTCAGATACAAACCTGCCATTGCTGCTTGAAATACCTTTCAACCGAAACATTGCAGAGGGTTACTCCCGTGGAAACATGTTGGTAAAAACCATGCCCTCATTCTCAGAAAAATTTCTGGGACTTTTTGAGAGCATTTCTCTGCTGGTCAAAGGGGACTCCGACATAAGAGCCGGAGCTAAGTGATGAAAGAGCTAATTATAATAAGTGGCAAGGGCGGCACTGGGAAAACCTGCATTACAGCCTCTTTTGGTTATCTGGCCAAAAACAAGGTGATGGCCGACTGCGATGTTGACGCCGCTGACCTGCACATTATCCTTCAGCCGAAAATACTGCTAACGGAAGAATTTCGGGGAGGCGAAAAGGCGGTCATCGACCCTTACAAATGTGTAAAATGTGGTCTTTGCTCGGAGGTTTGCAGGTATGGGGCTATAACTGAAGATATCATGGTCGATGGAGTTTCTTGTGAAGGCTGTTCCGTGTGCTGCCACGTGTGTCCGGAGCATGCAATCACCATGGAAGAATCGCTGAATGGTCACTGGTTCATTTCAGAAAGTCGATTTGGACCGATGGTCCACGCCGCACTGATCCCCGGCGAGGAAAACTCCGGCAAGCTGGTAGCCCTGGTAAGGAACCAGGCTAAAGCTTTGGCAAAAAAACTTGGCAAAAACCTGGTAATAGCGGATGGGGCGCCAGGAGTCGGATGTCCGGTTATTTCTTCCATCACCGGAGCGGACCACGTAATGATAGTTACCGAACCGACCCTCTCCGGTTTGCATGACATGCAAAGGGCCATAAGCCTGGCCAGAGGATTTAACATACCTATAACAGCGGTCATAAACAAATATGACATCAACATGGATGTAACAGGCCAGATTGAGTCATGGCTGGAACAGAACTCCATCAGACTTGGTGGTAAAATACCTTATGACCCTGCAGTGATAAAATCAATAGTGCAAAGACAAAGTATTGTAGAGTCGGCCCAAGGCCCTGCAAACAGTGCTGTCAGGGCTCTTTGGGACTATACCTGTAAAGAAATTTTAAACCAGGAATTCGGCAATGGTTAATTTGGAACTCCTTTCCAGGATTCAAAAAGCTCTGTCCGGGATAATAGATCCTGAGACTCGTCTCAACGTGGCTAGAATGGATCTCATTCACGATATTCAGGTCAATCAGGATGGTTCTGTCCATCTGGTCTTTCGGCCAACGTCTCCAGTATGTCCCATGGCATATTCTCTCGCTGGTTCCATACACGAAGAGATAATGGCGATTGACGGAGTCACTTCAATAAGGATAAAAGTAGAAAATTTTAATAAGGCGGATCATTTGGAGAGTCTGATCAACGACTGCTCCGGCTAGATCCGGATCAGGAGTGCGTATTATGCCCATAAGGGAATTTAGTTGCGAAGATTGCGGCGCGGAGATAGAACTACTTGTAGGGATAGGTCGAAATTCAGCGGAAGAGGTTTGCAGTTCATGTGGAAGCGTCAGATTGAAACCGTTGATGTCTGTGGCCTCCATCTCCGTCTCTAACAGTGGACCGATGCCGACGGAAATGGGAAGTTGCTGCGGGTCCAACCCGTCTACTGCGGGGTGCGCCGGCCCTGGGAGCTGTTGTGGCTCAGGAAGATAAACTCAGAAGGTGACAGAATGACGGAGAACACCGACATTTTTGATGATGTTGAAGGACTAGTTCTGGAAGACGCTGCAAAACTGTATTCCCCACTTGTCATTGAACATTTCAGGAATCCCCGCAATTACGGGGCCATAGAAAATGCAGACGCATACACATTCATGAGTGGAATCTGCGGAGACACTATTGGAATCTTTGTGAACGCTAAAGACGGGTGTGTCTACAGGCTGGGTTTTGTAACCAACGGTTGCGGGCCAACAATTGCGTGCGCCAGCGCAATAACCTGTATGGCGGAAGGTAAAACGCTTGAAGAAGCGTCCAGAATTACGGGTTCAGATTTAATCGACTATTTGGGGGGCCTGCCCAAAGAGAATACCCATTGTGCGGACTTGGCCGCAAATACACTCAAAGGGGCTCTGGAAAAGGTCTCTCTCTAATGATGTCCGCATCGACCCGGTTTGCATGGGCTCCCACCTTCACAATCAAACAGGAATTGTAGTTTTTTTTATTTAATTTCTTGCAGATCGCTTATCTTTATAAGGAAAATAATTTGTCTTCAGATTTAAGCATTCAGAACAATGGGATCAATGCGCTGATATTCTTGCGAGATGAAGCTGGAGCAAAGATTGTCAGCGCAGCGCTTGAAAAACGTGGCATCAAGTCATTGAATGTTGGATCTCTGGCGCAATGTATCGACCAGATGAGGACATCATCGCCGGACATACTGATAGTGGAAGACGCTACAAATTCCAACATCGGCATCAAGGCAATCCAGGAAGCCCTCAAAATATCCTGGACTGTCTCACCTATACTGATAAGCCCTCTGGATGAGAAACAAATCCATGACAGAGCCGAAGGGTTGGGAATTCTAGGCTTTATCAGTTCTCCGGCTGACACTGAAAAACTGAACTCACTCGTTGATGTTTTCAGGAGCCTGCACGACAGATAAGCCGTTGCGCTCGCGCAAAACTTCCCATGCGGCCAAGACTCGAAAATACTCTGCGCTCACTTCCACAAAACAGATTTTTTGGGCGCAGAGCTTCTTGCTAAAATCACTCTTCATTGTTAAGCTTAAGGCGACTTTTAAATAAAACTCGGTCCAAATTTTAACTACGGGGCGCAGTGTTTAGGGATAATCTAAAACTATCGGTCAAATATCAGGCTCCAATGCGGGCCATGCTCGTGGCCTTGCTGCCCGCGACGACCATGGGTGTGTATTTCTTTGGGTGGCGTTCGCTCACTCTGGTGATATTTTCATGCATTGTGGCTTATTTGAC
>CAZGVM010000203.1:0-764 GCA_964528855.1 uncultured Desulfomonile sp.
GACGTGAATCTTCCGGGGGTGGAAGTTATACTGCAAATGCGAGAAAACATGATATGCATGAGAAAACAGTTTGACGAGATACTTTATGTTCTTATACAGGAACTGAAAAACAGGGTCCCTTAAATATTTTAATGGCGCAGACAATTGAATCTAAGGGATCTTTGCAGATTTATGAAAAGAATTTCCCAGTTGTTAATCATACTTTCCCTGTTAATTATATGGCTGGCAGTAGCGCCATCGCACTCAGCGCCAGTTCATTCTGAGTTGTTAAAAAAACTGGATTCTGCGACCGACACTCAGAAGAAACTCGAATTGCTTGATGAAGCGCTTCAGGATGAGTCCATCAAAGGGTCCGCACAATCCTATCTATTTTTCCAAAGAGGCCTAATATACAAGAATCAGAAAGATTATTTCAGGGCTATAGAGGATTTTGATTCTTCACTCAGTATTTCCAAGAGAAATTTCCAGGCTCTCATAGAAAAATCAGAATGTCTTATTGGTGTTGATCAACTTGATCAGGCTACTCTGGCGCTTGACACGTACCTGTTGAACATGCCGGGCGCCGCCAGGGCATACGTGTTGAAGGGATTGATATTCGAGAAAGATGGTTCGCTGATCAGGGCAGAGGATGAGTTTACAAGGGCTCTCAATTTTGATCCACATTCCGTTTTGGCGCTGGAGCATCGTTCCAGGCTTTACCTGAGAGAAGGTAAGCCGAGGAAAGCTCTCGAGGATATAAAAACGTGGAGCAGGAATTCACCGAA
>CAZGVM010000203.1:774-5572 GCA_964528855.1 uncultured Desulfomonile sp.
GGGATTTTGAATCTGCTCTTGCAGATTATGCAAGAGCAGAAGCTCTTAGACCCGATGATATGATAAGGAAACAGAAAACCCTGTTGTATCTCAAAATCGACAAGCCTGAGGCTGCCTTGTCAGCCGCCAACAGGATACTCGAAGATAGACCCGAAGATCTGGGGGCCCTGATATTGGCAGCAAGGTCACAGACCCAGTCAAACAGGTTCCAGTCAGCTGACTCGCTGCTGAGAAAGGCTTTGAGGATAAACCCAAATCTCTCTGAAGCCAACCTCTTCATGGGATTGTTGAAGGGTAAGCAGGGGGATTATGACGAGGCATTGGAATATTTGAATCGCGCCATTGAGCTGGAGCCAAAATCCGCGGACACATACAAAGAGAGGGCGAGAATCTTTTTCAAACTGAATGATTATCTCCGTTCAGAGGTCGATTTGAATGCTGCCCTGGAAAATGATCCATCGGATGCCGAAATTTTTTTCATGAGGGCTCTGACTTTTTACCAGAGAATGCTTTATGACGCCGCAATCCGTGATTTTTCAACGGTTCTGGAAGGTCTGCCAAATGACTCCAGGGCTCTTTATAACAGGGCTGTATGTTATTTGAAGAGGGATGAGCCAGAAATGGCTTTAGCCGACCTAAACCATTTGCTCAGACAACACCCTGAAAACGCTAGAGCCATCAACCTGCGAGGCGTTGTTCACCTGAACATGGGCAAAGGCAATCAGGCGATGTCTGACTTCAACGCATCAACAGCCTTAATGCCCTCAGACCCGATACTCTGGAACAATAGCGGATTCTACAAGTTTAAAATGGGAAATTATCAGCGAGCCAAGGATGATTTTCTGAAAGCCCTAGAACTTGATCCGCAGTTTACGTCGGCCAGAAATAACCTGACTCAGACCTATGACCGGATGTCAGAATCGCTGGATATCGAATATGATAATCCCTATAATCAGGAGAAGCAGCTAAAGGCTCATTGAAGAAATGAAGAACACCAAATATAAATTGATACTGGCCGATCTGGATGGAACTGTAAACAGGGGATCGTTAATTCTTCCAGGTGTGATGGAAACTTATGAAAAGCTGGTTCAAAATGATGTGAGATGGATATTTCTGTCCAACAACGCTACCGTTCAGGATGTTGATTTGTGTCAAAAGATCCGGGGTTGGGGCCTGGATGTGAACCAAGATCAGGTCATTAATTCAGCCTCCGTTTTGTTTGCTTACATTTCGGCAAATGCCCAGCACAAAAGATTAATGGTAATTGGGCAGCAGCGACTTCTTGAAGGATGCCAGGACGCAGGCGCAGAGATTACTGATGACCCAAAATACACCGATGCCGTCGTTGTGGCGTTAGACCGGAATTTCACCTATGACAAGATGAGAAAGGCTCACAAGGCCATCCAGGCAGGCGCCGTTTTTTGGGCCACCAATCTCGACGTGACTTTTCCGGATGAAGAAAACTTTAGCCCTGGCGCCGGTAGTTTAGTAGCATCGATAGCCACCGCAGTGGGACATCCCCCGGAGAGGGTCTTCGGCAAGCCATCACCGGATATGGCGGAAATGGCCATAAGGAGGGTTGGCGTGGAGCGTTCGGGGTGTCTTGTTGTCGGAGACAGGATAGATACCGATATGCTTTGCGCCAGGAATGCCGGCGTTGACTTTGCCCTGGTCCTGTCAGGGGCCACAACGAGACAGGCCCTAAACCAGACTAATTTAAAACCGGAATACGTCTTTGAGGACATTTCGGGCCTGCAGGATTTTTATTTGTAAAATTATTTACCGGCGCCTTCAGACCGGATGAAACTTCCATTTCATCTACCAATAATGTGATGCCGAGAAGAACGGAGAACAACAATGACGGATGTGGAAAAACTTTATGAAATGTTGAAAAAAACACAAGAGCCTAAAGGCTATTTCTTCAATAACGACATGGCACATGTAAATCAGTTGCTCGAGGCTCTTTTGGTGAATCGCGAACGTTATGGATACATGTCATGTCCGTGCCGATTGGCCTCCGCAAATAGGGAAAAAGATAAGGATATAATTTGCCCATGCATTTACAGGGAAGCTGATGTCGAAGAATTCAGAAGTTGTTACTGCAGCCTGTATGTGTCAAAAGAGTGGAACGAAGGGAAAGTTCATTTCGATTACATCCCTGAGCGTCGTCCAGATGAGATGTTCGGATTCTAGGGGGTAAGTCATCAAGTTCGTATTTACTGGATTTGATCAAATCGTTCATTTTTGGTTAAAACGCCTGGAACCAGTGAAAAACAACAGATTCCAGGCGTTTCAGGTGAAACTAGACTGAGCAGTATTTGAGCAATCGCTCTTCTACCTTTGCCCAAGCGATTATTTTTGCAAAATTGTCCACATATTCAGCTCTTCTGTCCTGGTACTTCAAATAGTAAGCGTGTTCCCAGACATCACATACCATTAGCGGCATGGCCCCCCAACTGGTCAGATTCTGATGCTTTTCGGCCTGCATGATAAGCAGTTTTCTGGAGAATGGTTCCCAAGCAAGAACGCCCCACCCAGAAGCTTCAACGCTCTTGGACGCAGCGGCAAATTGTTTCCAGAAAATGTCAAATGAACCGAAGTCCCTATTTATTAACTCCGCCAGTTTTCCTTTTGGGCCCTGCGTTGACACCGGTCCCAATGTGCTGAAATAAATCCAGTGCAGAACCACTCCTGAGGCGTGAAATGCCAGGTCTTTGGAAACGCACTTAACGTCGTCAAAATTTCCTGATTGTCTGGCTTTTTCCAGTGACTGCAGGTTTTTATTCAATCCTGCCACGTAGGCGGCAAAGTGTTTGCCATGGTGAATCTTTACCGTTTCCTTATCAATAATTGGCTCAAGGGCGTCTTCAGCAAAGGGAAGGGCGGGTAACTGCAGCAACTCAACGGCGTTTCCTCCGGTTTTGGAATCAGCATAGGCATCTGAGGGCAGCATTGTAGACAACACACCTAGAGCGGCGCCAACACCGGCTCCGGCAAGGGCTTCCCGACGAGTAATTTCGTTTCCCATGTAACATCCTTTCTCAATATTTGGTGGTGTAGGAAAGGAGAGCTTTTTTGGCCGCTAACTGGGCAGCTTCTCGCTTGCTTGCCCCCTCACCCTTGCCGGCGAGATTCTCCCCAACGTAAACGGCTACGCAGAAAGTTTTTCTGTGTTCTTCTCCCCACTCTTCCAATACTTCATAAGATGGAGTCAGTCCTAGTTCAGCCTGAGTCAATTCCTGCAGGCGACTTTTTGAGTCATCGATCTTGTCGGTGTCCTTGGCGACTTCTATAAGTTCAGAGAAATGCTTCTCAATGACTTCGTAGGCTTTGGCAAAGCCGGAATCAATGTATACAGCCGCCAATACAGCCTCCAGGGTATCCGCCAGGATAGAGTCCCTGTCTCTGCAACCGGATATTTCGTCACCCTTACCCATGCGTATGAACTGGGCCAACCCAAGGTTTCGCATTAGCCTTGCCAGAGCCCCGCGGTTGACTATACTCGCGCGCTTTTTCTGCAGGTCTCCCTCATTGGCCTCCGGATATTTTTCATACAAAATATCAGCTATTATCAAGCCCAAAACAGCATCACCCAAGAATTCCATCCGTTCATTGTTCTCAGAACACGTGCTGCGGTTCTCATGCCAAAAACTTCTTCTGGTGAGCGCGTTTATCAGTAAGCCTGGATTCTTGAAAGGGTAGTCCAGTTTTGATTCAATTTCACTGAGTTCATCTATTTCGGACATGTTTATCATATCTTGGTTAACGATTTCTCAATATCCTGTAAATGAGCGTGAGCAGTAAGGTCATAGAAAAGGGGAGTTACCGATACAAATCCTTTTTTCACTGCCACAATATCGACATCGTCATCACGTTCATCCGGAACCATTTCACCGGAAAGCCAATAGTATCGATCTCCACGAGGGTCTTCACGTCTTTCGAAGGTTTCATTGAATTTTGACAAAGCCTGTCGCGTCCTTTTGATACCTTTTATCCTCTCCGGCGGTATGGCTGGAATGTTCACATTTAGGGTGACGCCCCGTGGCAGACCGTTTTTCAATACCCATGACGCTATGACAACCACATGTTCAATTGCAAACTCATAAGGCGGATTCCGTTTTTCGCAGATCGAAACCGCCATTGAGGGCGCGCCCAGTATTGCGGCCTCAGTGGCGGCTGAAACCGTTCCGGAATATAACACATTTATTCCAAGATTAGCGCCGTTGTTGATGCCTGAAATGACCAGGTCCGGCGGCCGTTCCAGCAAGCAGTGCATCGCGAGTTTTACGGAATCCGCCGGTGTGCCCCCTATGCCATAGCCATAGAATACTCCGTCTTTACGAACTTCATGAGCCTTTATCGGGTCATACAAAGTTATTGAATGCCCTACCGCGCTTTGCTCACTGTTCGGAGCCACGATCCGAACCTCTCCGACAAGCTCCGCCGCTTTTTTCAGGTATTCCAGTCCTTCAGCATGTATGCCGTCGTCGTTGGTCAATAGTATAAGAGGACGCTCACCAGTCATGGACTCATCCCAGTTCCGCGCATGCAGCGGCGATTCTTTTCATGCCTTCTTTTATGACCGTGTCAGATGTGGCAAAAGAAAGCCTGATGTGATCTTCTGACCCGAATGGGCCACCCGGAACACAGGCCACATGATGTCTATCCAGAAGAAGCTGCGCAAAGTCGGTTGAGCTTTTGACATTTCCCTTGCCATTCAATTTTGCGGTGTTAACAAATGCGTAGAAAGCTCCCTGCGGATCAATTATGGATAGTTCCGGAATTTCACTGATGAGAT
>CAZGVM010000204.1:0-5530 GCA_964528855.1 uncultured Desulfomonile sp.
CAAAAATACACGACTTTAAATCAACTTACGCCATGCAATCGTGATTCATGTCAAAATTGAAATTCGTTTCCCGCTGACGGCTTGCAAATGATTAAACGACCCTTTTGCGACATTTTCTGTCAGATAGGTCGCCTCTCGAAAAAGCTTTGGGGTTTCATTCGAAGAAATCAGATTGAATTGCAGGCGTGTATTGCGTCAATGAACCTACTGAACTTTTTCATAAAGTTCAGACAGCAGCAACGTTCCCTGGTTTTGGTCTTCAAAACCAGTAGTTCCAACCAGATAGCGATCTTTTTGGATTACCATGACGTTACCCTGATAGGGGTCAACACCACAAAACGAACTGGGGCCGAGTAACTTGGCCTGGTCAAACAGCTTGCCTCTTGCGATCAATTTATCTTTGAAAAGTTTGATCGCCTCGAAGGCTTGCTCAGGATTGTCAAAAATGGCCATGAAAAGGTTGGAATCCGGCAGTGCTGATGGCTGTGATGGCTGTGTCGAATCGGTCTTCTTTTCAGAATCTGTAATGTAAGATGCCTTGAAACCGGCCTTCAGGAACTGGTTCCCCAACAATCCATCAGGATAATACTCCACCGAGCCCGGCTTGAGTCCATTTTTAGGGAAATACCCTATTTCTTTAGGTGGAGCTGAAATACCTGATATTCGACTCTCTATACTTTTTGACAGTTCTTTCAATATGGTGTCATCAGACCGGGTCGATTGAAGCACTACGAAGTATCTGTCCTTGTAAAAGAGAGCGTATCTGTCTTTCACGTAGGAATCGAGTCCTATTCCTGCCGGACTTTCAGACTGGCGAAACCTGGAAAATATGCCAAAAGCCTGAAGCGGAGTAACCATGTCATAAATATCGATGTCGATTTTTTCATCCGGGGAATTTATGTTTCTGAGAATCGCGAAAACAGATTTATCGAAACCGTACTTGACAAAAAGGTCTGCTTCCCCATTAATATGCTCGAAGAGTGTTTCCTTGGTAAAGACCTCTGGAGCTTCATTAACCACCCAGCCGGCAGGGGCTTGCTTGGGAAGCAAAGATTCCAGCGATTTTGATCCAGGAAACGTCATCGTGGTGAGGCAAGTAACGATCAACATCGTTAATAAAATTAAAATGTAACGCTTCAGCACAAAAAAATTCCTCCAAATTGTATTTTAGCAAAACATCCTGTAAGCCGTCTTCAACTGCGCATGAATGTTGATTCCTCTCTTGCAGGAAACTGCGCATGAGGAACAATCGGCGCACAACTGAATTTTGGCAAGATTGTCACCGGTGCGAAAAACATCGGCTGCAAGCTCCTCGTTTTTGTACCCGTCATAATAAAGAACAGCGCGAAGCAACTCGCAATGCGCCACATCATTAGGGCACTCGCCGGAACAACCGCCGCACATCGTGCAAAATCTTCCCTGAATATGTTCCTGATACTGTCGCAAATCATCCAGATCTTTTTGGGTGAGGAGTTTTCCCATGACAGCCGCAGCTTCATCTATTTGTTCGGTTGTAGTCACTCCCGGAACAGCGGTTGCAATATTCTTGTCTGTGAGAACAAATTTCAATGCGGCCTGATGAGGATTTAATCCTGCCATTTCCCCTGATTTTAAACCACCGGCCTGTGTCTTCATGGCGATGATGCCTATGTTGGATCCGGCGGCAGATGCGATGGCGTCTTTCAATTCATTAGTGTGAGTAAAATTGTAAGAGACAAGAGCCACATCGTGCAGATTGGACTTTGCAGCCTCGCGCATCAGAGGAGCCATGTCAGTGTGAGTAGAAAATCCGGTAAAGCGGGCTTTACCTTCTTTTTTCATCGCCTCAAGGAATTTTATCAAATTGGGATTGGATACCTCTTCCGTTTTCTTGAGAGAATGAGCCAGCAAGACATCCACATAGTCCGTCTTTAATCTTTTAAGGCTGGTTTCAACGGATTGTCTGTTCTCTTTTTCCGTGGCGTTTACTCGAAACTTGGTCTGAATGAGGACTTTGTCACGTTTATCCCGGAAAACATCTCCAACCATTTCCTCATTCTTGCCGCCCATGTAAGCATGGGCCGTGTCGAAGAAGTTGATGCCAAGATCAAATGCGCGTCTGAGCACAGAAGGATCACTGCAGTTCATGACTCCCATGCTCACACTGGTAACCTTCAGCCCCGTTTTGCCGAGAGTCCGGAATTGCAATGAACCTGCTTTCTGGACATCCGCGAAAGAAAGATCGAGGTTCCAAAAGGGAGTCGTAGCCAATCCCACCACCGCAGAGGAAGCTCCCTTCAGAAATTTGCGCCGTCCCATTTTCTTTGAATTCATGGTATCTCCTTGTCACCCGTTGGAGAGCTTGTTGAGAGGTTTGATTATTCGTGGTAAGGTACCACTACCATCCCAAATTCATCAATCTCTTTAATCTTTTCAAGTCCAATTCCTCAAATCCCACAGACTTTCCGGGGCTAATCCGGGCGTCGATGGGAAAAACGAGCTTCAATCTCGGAATCATTATCTGACACAATATTCAACAGCACAAGTCAAATACTTTTGTCAATCAGCGCTGACTCCAAAATTGTGAAAAACTTGAGTCATTGTTTGGAAGGGGCTGTGAATTGTGATCAAACCTCATTTTCAACTGTGGACCTCGATTGCAGTGGCCAAACTCGAAACCCTCCAGGTTAAAGTAACAAAAAGCAAGCATAGGCAGCAGTTTATACTGTTTTGAAGTTTCAGAATATCATCTTGACAGGGCAATGACCACGGAATACACTGCAGCATCCGCAATATCAGGGGGTATTACGATGCGACGTGTGCTAATAACTTGGTCACTGGCTCTGTTAACATTAATCGGCTTATTCTGGGCAGATGTCTCAAATGCACAATCACAGGCTTTCCCTACCCGTCAATTGAGTTATCTGATTCCGTTTGACCCGGGGGGCCAGTCTGATGTGGAAGCTCGCCGGCAACAGCCTCATCTGTCACGTATACTAGGTCAACAGGTAATAATTGATTATAAAGTCGGAGGAGGTGGGGCGCTAGGCTGGAGAGAGTTGGTCAAGGCGAAGCCCGACGGCTATCTTTTTGCAGGGTTCAACATCCCTCACGTCATTCTGCAGCCACTCCAGCAGGATGTGGGATACAAGACGGAACAACTCGTTCCGGTAGCAATATTCCAAAAAACTCCGGTAGGCCTGGCTGTGCCGCTCAACAGCTCCTACAAGACTCTTAAAGAGTTTATTGAAGCTGCCAAGAAGGAGCCAGGCAAACTGACGGTTGGAGGGTCATCGTTTTTTTCAGGCCCCCATTTTGCCGTGATGGTTCTGGACAAGCTGGCAGGGGTGACCCTGGGCTACGTTCCTTTCACCGGCTCCGCTCCCCAGATAACGGCATTGCTCGGAGGCCACACTGATGCTGGAATGACCTTTTCAAATGACCTGGTCCGTTTCAAGGACAAATTGAGAATTCTGGCGCTTGCCACTGTAGAACGCATGAGCGAGTTCCCCGAGGTGCCCACATTTCAGGAATTGGGATATGACATTGTAGAATCAGTCGATAGAGGCGTAATTGTTCCGCCCAACACGCCCAAGGAAGTCATAAAGAAACTTGAGGACGCTTTTCTGGAGATAGCTGCCAATCCTGAGATCAAGGCTGAAATGACCAAACAGGGGTTCATCCCAATGGCCATCGGGGCTGCTGATTCCAAGATTTATCTGGACAAGTTGACCGATCAATACAGAACCTTGTTCAAGGAGATTGAGGCGGCCAAAAAATAGACCGGGATTCAGTCCTCAGACGTCCAATCGGGCTAATAAAGGGTAGCGGGCCATGACTTCACAGCGTACAGCAGACATTATCAGTGGAATTTTCCTTGCCATAGTGGGGATCGCAATTGTTTTTGCAGCTTTTCAGATTAAGTCCGTGTTTGGAGAGAGGCTTCCCCCAAAGACGCTACCCCTAATTCTTGGATCCATAACAGTGGTCACGGGTATTCTGCTGAGCGTTCGAGCCTACTATTATAAAGGCCAGGAAATGTATGTCGAATGGCCGGATCGTGAAGGCTGGGCTCGTCTCATCGTGACAATGGTTTTCCTGGTAGGCTACCTTATGATGATCGAAATTCTGGGAATTTCCGTAGCCAGTTTTGTATTTTCATTCTCCCTGATTTACTACCTGGACGGCAGATTGTTAAGATCTTTCTGCGTCAGCGCTCCTACGGCGATAGTAATCCAGTTGCTCTTTGTAAGATTTCTTCAACTTTCATTTCCCCCCGCTTTTTGGGATCAACATTAGGAAGCGGTCCATGGGGTGGATATCTGCATGAATTTTTCCTTGGAATATTTGCTTCAGGGATTTGCATCCGCTTTAGGGGCCGGTAATCTTTTCTGGGCCTTTTTGGGATGCACCATTGGGACTTTGGTCGGGGTGCTCCCGGGTATAGGGCCGTCCTCGGCTATAGCCATCCTGATTCCACTAACGACCATGTTGTCACCTACTTCGGCGATCATAATGATGGCGGCCATTTACTACGGCGCCATGTATGGAGGATCGACAACGGCAATAGTCGTGAACATTCCGGGTGAAGCCTCATCAGTGCCTACCGCTCTCGACGGATATGAGTTGGCAAAGCAGGGAAAGGCAGGGCCTGCGCTTGCAATCTCGGCCATTTCTTCATTCGTTGCAGGAACTCTCAGCTTGGTCGGGCTAACCTTTTTTGCCCCGGTGCTCTCGGAATTTGCTTTGATGTTTGGCCCTCCCGAATATTTTGCCCTGATGTTCATGGGCCTGAGCCTGGTCATAAGTCTCTCCGGTCAGGCTCTTCTCAAGGGTATGATAGGCGCCTGTATAGGTCTGGTGATTTCCTTGATAGGGCAAAACCCGGTGACCGGAGCGGCAAGATTGACGTTTGGTTTTCCAGAATTAATGGCGGGCGTAAGTTTTATCAGTGTAATCATCGGTCTTTTCGCTCTAGGAGAAGTTTTCTCCAATGTTGAGAAAAAAATTACCCTCATCCTGGATCAGAAAAAAATCGACTGGATGCCCAGCATGGCCGACATCAGAAGCTGCTGGGGAGCGATGATACGGTCAAGTTTCGTAGGGTTCTTCATGGGGCTTTTGCCTGGATGCGCTCCAGCGGTGACCACCTTCGTAGCTTACGACATTGAAAAAAGGGTTTCCAAGCACCCAGAGCGATTCGGAAAAGGCGCCCTGGAAGGAGTGGCGGCTCCAGAGGGGGCCAATAACGCCACGTGCAGTGGCGGATTTGTGCCTCTCTTTGCTTTTGGCCTACCGACAGGACCTGCTTTGGCGGTTCTGTTAGGTGGGTTCATGATGTACGGTCTGCAGCCGGGTCCACTATTGTTCAAGGAGCAGCCCGAGTTTGTATGGGCAGTCATAGCGAGTATGTACATAGGAAATGTGATGTGCCTGGTTCTAAATCTCCCTCTGGTGGGAATGTGGGCTAGGATTGCCCTGATTCCTTTTCCCGTGCTCGGGCCATTGATCATAATTTTTTCAATAATTGGCGCTTACTCAATCAGGTTCC
>CAZGVM010000205.1:0-5215 GCA_964528855.1 uncultured Desulfomonile sp.
ATGTGGTGACAAGAGACCCCATAGTTATTGACAGTTCAGAGACGATAAACTGCGCTGCAAGATTGATGACCATCTCCGACGTAGATGTGCTACTCGTAAGAGATGCCGGAAACAGTATTGTAGGGATAATCTCCGACCGGGATTTGCGAAGTAAGGTTGTGGCGGAGCGAGTTAACTACGATCAGCCCGTGGCGGCAATCATGTCGCGCCCTGTGATAGCCATTGATGCTGGGAATTCCTGTATGGACGCAGTAATGAGAATGCTGAAAAAGGATATCCACCATCTGGTTGTAAAAAAGGCCGGCGAAACAGTTGGGGTAATATCGGCCCTTGACATACTTGCGTCTCAGGAAATTTCACCACTGTTTCTCATGGAGGAGATCGATCGTCAGACGCGCATTGAATCTCTCTACGGTTCAGGGAAGCGGATTCCACAGCTGATTCGAAACCTGGTAGAAGTAGGGGCCAAAGCCCATGACATAACCAGGATAGTATCAATTCTGAATGACCATCTCGTCGGTCGGATTCTGACTCTTCTGAAGGAACAGATGGGACCGCCTCCTGTCCCATTCGCATGGATGGTAATGGGAAGCGAAGGGAGAATGGAACAAACTCTTCGCACGGACCAGGACAATGCGATCATTTACGAAGACCCGGACCTTTCATGGGAGACTACAAAGGCAGCAAAGCTATATTTTCGGTCCTTGGGTAATCAGATCACTCCTCACCTTGTGGAATGTGGATTCCCGCTATGCAAGGGGGGATACATGGCTTCAAAGAGCGTATGGAGAAAACCGTTTTCCGTATGGACCGGATATTTTAACGAATGGATGTCTACCGCAGATCAGTACGTTATGCTCAATGCCAAGATTTTTCTGGATTTTCGTTGCGGTTATGGGGATATAAGTCTTACTGAGCGTTTAAGAGATTACGTCATGGACCAGGCTAGGGAAAACAGGTTCTTTATTAATCATTTGTCCAAAGACTCACTGACCATTAAGCCACCGCTCTCCTTTCTGAGGAACTTCATCGTAGAGCGTGATGAAGAGCACAAGAACCGTCTTGACCTTAAAATGCGAGGACTGGTTCCTGTTGTGGATTTCGCAAGGGCTATGGCTCTAAAACACGGAATTAGGGAAACCAACACCACTGTACGTCTAAAGGCGCTTTCCGAGGAATCCACCTTCGACGCTGAGTTGTGTAACGAAGTCCTCTCGGCTCACGAATTCCTGATGCAACTTCGTCTGGTTCACCAGTTACACATGATTCAGGAGGGGCAGGAGCCGGATAACTTCGTTGATCCTGCCGATTTGTCCGACCTGGAGAAACAGACCCTGAAGGGAGCGTTTGGAGTCATTAATCGCATGCAGAACTATATGGCGAAAGTCCGAACTGAAATTTGAGGATAGATCCTTATGTTCTGGTTGGGCAGATTCATTCGCCGGCTTTCCAGGAGCAAACATCCCTCACTGCTTTCAAATGAAAGTCTGTTTCACAAATTCGACTCAAGCCTACCAATCCAATCGTACGATTTTGTAGTGTTCGATTCGGAACTGACCGGCCTCAACCCTGGTAAGGATGAGATCGTCTCAATAGCCGCTGTTCGAATACGCGGAATGAAAATTTCCCTGGATGACACATTCCATTCATTGTTACGGACAAGAAATCGTCTGGTAGGTGAAGGCACGTTCATTCACAAGATCACGCCTCAACAGATCATCAATGCGCCGGAGCCCGAAGACATTATTCCGAGGTTTTTCGATTATTGCGCAGGTTCAGTCCTGATCGGTCATTTGCCGGAGCTTGACTTCTCTTTTCTGGATAAAGCGAGCCAGAGAATTATGGGAGGAAAGCTTAACAACCCGTGTCTTGATTCAATGGCCCTGGCAAGATACCTGTGGAAACCGAGACAGAAAAAGCGTGTTCAGGATCTGCCCAAGATAAGATCGTTGAATTTGACGGAGTTGTCCTCCATGTGCGGCATCCCACTATTCCCAAGTCATGAGGCATTGGGCGACGCCCTGCAGACAGCCTGCCTGTTCCTTTTTCTGTTGGATCGTTTCAACAGATTGGGCTGGACCACTCTCCACCAGTTTTTTCGGGTTGGAAGAATACGATAGGCCTGACATCAAGAATCGTCTTTTTGTTTAGGTCCTCAATCCACACGTGCCTGCCCACATCCAGTTCAGTTTCCTGATATATAAATTCAATCTTGAAATCCGTTTGTTTTGGTGTTCCATTTAGTGTCATAATGATACGCGAAGAGCGTAGTATTATGTGTCAAAATGTCTTGCGTTTATTGGGCCCTCTGTGAGAAGCGTTATGAATAGAGGCTTTGATCACTAGGCATAATTTTTGCTCTGCATGTTCGTGACTTGGCGAATAGGGTTTGATGTAGACCGCCAATAGTCAAGTCTTCATAGTGACAATCAGGGGGCTGTAAATGAAGATTCGGGTTCTTTTGGTGGATGATGAGGAACAGTTTGTGGATGTGCTCTCTCAGCGTCTGATGACTCGTAATTTCGAGGTATTGACGGCATCAAGCGGAGATGATGCCATATCGATCCTGGAAAAGATCGATATTGACGTAGTAGTTCTTGATGTGATGATGCCCGGCAGAGACGGGATAGCGACTCTGACGGAGATCAAGAGGATCAAGCCGCTTGCAGAAGTCATAATGTTGACGGGAAACACCACGGTTGACACAGCGATCAGTGGGATGAAACTGGGGGCCTACGACTATCTCTTGAAACCGACGGATACTATGATTCTGATGGAGAAGTTGAATCAGGCGTATCAAAGGAAAAGGGATCAGGAAGAGCGAATACGTAATGCCGAGGTTGATAGAATCATCAATACAAAAGGTTATTGAAATCAGAATCGCTGAGGCATGATTCGAGTTTAGTTCCAGCGCTCACATGGAAAATGATCATTGAACAAATAGGCCTCGAACAGGGCCGAATGTTGGTTTGTTTGGATCTTGACAGGAAATCCATGTGGATTCTACGATTTTTCTGGAAAGCTCCGTTTATTTTAATCGAGACACAAAAATCCAAAAGGTATTTTTAAGGAGACGATTGAATGGAAACCATTAAGGTTAAAGACCTGATGAGGTCATTCGAGGGTTACCCAAGAGTCTACGAAGACTCCTCATTGTTCGAGGCCGTCCAGGCCCTGGATGAGGGCCGAAAAAAGTTGGATGAGAAAGGCCATAGGTTCATGGCCGTGCTGGTCTGTAATAAATCAGGCAAGGTTTTGGGAAAGCTGAATCGTATGGACATCCTTACTTGCCTCGAACCGGAATATTTGACAAACGATGAGCTAAAAAAAGTGTCGAGATTTGGATTGACACCGGAATTTCTCCATTCCATGCTGGACAATTTCGATTTGTGGAAATCCCCCATGCTCGATATATGCCGAAAGAGCTTCGATAGGAAGGTCGGTGAACTTGTTGCCCACCAGCCGGTCAGTATGCGCATCGAGACTGATGTCACGCTAAACAACGCTGTTCACCAATTGATCATGAACCGCTGTCAGGCTCTTCTTGTGACATCGAACGGCGAGCCGGCGGGATTGTTGAGGCTCGTTGATGTGTTTGACCAGGTGGTGGCCCAAATGAAGGCCTGCCAGATTTAGGCTTAAGCTATTTTACCATATGTGTATGGAGGATTCTCGTGATGAGCGAAGATATTTTTACTGCTTCACAGTACAATAAAATAGATTGGACTCGACTAATAGCAATGTTGACTGGCCTTGGCCTGTTCTTTCTTGTGTACTTTTCGCCACCTTGGCCTGACGCCATAGATCCCGTAGGAAAACATTTTCCCCTTAGCCCCGAAGGTAAGGGCGCAGTGGCTCTTTTCCTAATGGCCGGCATCTGGTGGGTTTTTGAAGTTGTTCCGATTGGTGTGACAAGCTTGCTGATCGGAGTCATGCAGGCCCTGTTCATGATCAGGCCTGCCAAAGCAGCTTTCAAAGACTTTATGGACCCCTCGGTGTTGTTCATTTTTGCGTCATTGGTCATCGGAATGGTTTTTACCAAGACCGGCCTTACAAAAAGAATGGCATACAAGATGCTCAACATAATTGGAGAAAAAACCAGTTCTATTTATCTGGGCATATTTCTCCTAATAACCGTCTTAACGTTGATCATGGCCCATACGGCGGTGGCTGCCACCATGTATCCACTGCTGCTAGCTATTTACAGTCTCTACGGAGAAGGTGACAAGCCCACAAAATTTGGAAAAGGCTTGTTCATCGGCATGGCTTATGTGTGTGGAGCTGGAAGTATAATAACCCTCCTAGGATCAGCCAGGGCCATAGTGGCGCTGGGCTTCTTTAAAGAGATGGCCGGAGTTGACACGCCTTTCTATGAGTTGACACTCTACATGCTACCGGTTGGAGTGATAATGGTCATGCTTCTCTGGGTATTCTTCATGATATTCCTCAAACCCGAGAAGAAAGTTATTCCCGGACTGCGCGAGCGAGTCACGGAATTAAGTCAAAATCTGGGCCCGATTACGAAAAAAGAAATCATTTCTCTGCTGATTATATTCGGCGCAATAGTAACCATGTCCTTGCAAGTCATGGTTCCGGCCTTACAGTCATTGGACAAGACCGCAATAATACTCATTTCAACCATTCTTTTCTTCGTATTCAACATTTTGGATATTGAAGATCTGGAACTCATACCTTGGAACATAGTTCTTTTATTCTCAGGCGCAATGAGTATAGGATACTGCCTCTGGGAAACCGAAGCAGCGAAGTGGATGGCTGTTAACTGGCTTGCCCTATTCCAGAAATCGCACTGGCTAGTCTTTGTGCTCAGTATTGCCTTTTTTGTCATGATTCTGACCAATTTCATAATGAATGTGGCAGCCATAGCTATTTCTCTACCTGTCGCTCTTGTTATTGCGGGTTATCTCGGTGTGTCGTCGTATGTGGTCATGTACGCTGCGTTGGTGACTGCAGGCATGCCTTTCATTCTACTTGTAGGGGCCGCTCCTAATGCCATTGCATACGATTCAAAACAGTTTACCAGTGGAGAATTCTTCATGTACGGGATACCGGCCAGTCTCATATTGATGGCCGTGGTGGCTTTTGCAATTCTGGTCATCTGGCCTCTCCTCGGGATGCCAATCACTGTGCCAAGGACGATGTAACACCTGGGAAAGATAGCGTGCGTTTCATAAAGAATTAGACATTACAGCTATCT
>CAZGVM010000205.1:5225-5522 GCA_964528855.1 uncultured Desulfomonile sp.
TCTTAGCTGCCTGACGCCGACATGAAATACAAACTTCAACTTTAGGAGAAGATTATATGACATCTGCAAGAGTCCTTTTGGTCGATGACGAAGCCCCGTTCATAGACACACTTTCCAAACGGCTGGTGAAGCGTGGTCTGACCGTTTCTACCGCAAATAGTGGTCCGGAAGCGCTTGAGAAACTTGGACTGGGTGAGTCATATGACGTCGTAATCCTTGATGTCAAGATGCCTAGCATGGACGGCATAGAGACCCTCAAGGTCATCAAGAACATCAACCCTCTGGTAGAGGTGATCA
>CAZGVM010000206.1:0-5464 GCA_964528855.1 uncultured Desulfomonile sp.
CCAGTTGATTGGGCATCATGCGGTATGGAGAGTCAGCCTGAAGGTAGACTCTCTTTACTCGTCCAGCCTGTATGAAGTCATTAACGTAAGCCGATCCGAAGGCCGCTGAAATCGACTGGTGAATGGCTGAGATATTGACTCCTAGGGCCCCCGCCTTCTCCCAATCGATATCGATCCTGTATTCTGGGACATCGTTCATACCGTTCGGGCGGACAGCTCTGAGTCGTGGGTCCTGGGCCGCCATTCCAATAGCCTGGTTGCGAGCGTTCATCAGCGCTTCGTGACCGAGGCCGCTTCTGTCCAACAACTGGAAATCGAATCCTTTAGCGTTGCCCAGTTCTATGACCGATGGAGGAGTAAAGGCAAACACCATAGCATTTCGAATTTGTGAAAACCTCATCATTGCTCTGGACACAATCCGGTCGGCTCTAAGGTGCGGTCGGTTCCTGAGGTCCCAGTCTTTGAGTCTTACGAATGCAAGCCCCATGTTCTGGCCTCTGCCCGAATAACTGAATCCTGCCACCGTAGTCACTGACTGCACTGCCTCAGCTTCGTGTTCCAGGAAGTAATCGTTGGCTTTTGCCAGAACTTCCTTGGTCTGCTCCAAAGTGGCATTACCCGGTAAGACTGCCTGAACAAATATAATCCCCTGATCCTCGTCTGGGAGGTAAGCGGTCGGCATTCGCTGAAAAAGGAAGAGCATTGACACTGCTATCAGCAGGTACAGTATCAGAAAGGGCGTTTTTCTGGCTAGAGCGTTGCCGACAACCCTTAAATAAGTGTTGGTGGCGGAGAGAAAGAGGGCATCAAACCATTTGAAAAAAGGTTTTAGTATCCAGAATCCCTTCTCAAACTGACCGTGGCCAGTGGAAATCGGTTTTAAAAGGCCTGCGCACAAGACCGGGGTCAGAATCAGGGCGACGACCACCGAAAGCATCATCGAGGATATAATTGTTATGGAAAACTGACGGTATATGACTCCTGTTGATCCCCCGAAGAACATCATGGGCCCGAACACCGCCGACAAAACCAGACCGATTCCGATTAATGCGCTGGTGATCTGCCCCATGGATTTACGGGTGGCTTCCCTGGGGGGCAGTCCTTCATCATGCATGATCCGCTCAACGTTCTCCACCACCACAATGGCGTCATCTACAAGAAGACCAATCGCCAACACCATTCCGAACATTGTGAGCATGTTGATTGAAAATCCAAAAAGACCAAGGACGGCAAAAGTTCCAAGTATGACCACCGGGACTGCAATCGTTGGTATCAGCGTGGCGCGAATATTCCCCATAAAAAGATACATCACGAGAAAGACAAGCAGTATGGCTTCAAAAAGTGTCTTGACAACTTCCCTGATGGCAACTTTGACAAACGGGGTGGTGTCGTAGTAATAGACTGCCTTCATCCCCGGGGGAAAATATCTGCTCATTTCCTCGAGCTTGGCCTTAATGGCGTTTGCCGTGGTTAAGGCATTGGCGCCTGCTGCCTGACGTATGGCCATGCCCGCTGACGGTTTTCCATTGTATAGCGCATCAACGTCATAGGTTTCTGTGCCCAACTCTGTGCGACCGATATCCCTGATTCTCACAACCGAACCGTCCGGATTCATGCGGATCGGAATATTTGCAAATTCTTCAGGTGTTTTTAAAAGGTTTTGAACAATTATTGAAGCATTTAACCGCTGCCCCTCGACAGCCGGCGTTCCCCCGAACTGACCGGCCGAGACCTCCACATTATATGCCCGCAGAGCTTTAATAACGTCTTCTACTGTCAAATAGTACTCCGTCAGGCTGTCAGGATTTATCCAGACACGCATGGCGTACTGAGTTCCGAAGTTTTCAACCTCACCGACTCCCGGAACCCTCGCCAGGACCTTTTCCAGTGTTGACTGCGCATAATCCCTTAGATCGTTGCCATCCATTGAGCCGTCCTCAGAAATCAAACCAACTATCAAGAGATAATTCTTCGTGGACTTACTCACTCTTACTCCCTGTCTCTGGACGACCTCAGGCAAACTGGCCATGGCAAGCTGCAGCTTGTTCTGAACCTGGGACCACGCCAGATCCGGGTCAGTGCCGGGAGCGAATGTTAGTTCGATTCTGGATGTGCCGGAAGAATCACTGGTTGACGACAGATAAAGCATCTTGTCGAAACCTGTCATCTTCTGCTCAATTATTTGCGTAACACTGTTTTCAACTGTTTCGGCGGATGCGCCAGGATAAAATGACTGTATGGAAATAGATGGAGGAGCAATAGGCGGGTACTGGGCGATAGGCAGATTGTAAATGGCCAGTGCGCCTCCCACCATCATTATTATTGCTATAACCCAGGCGAATACCGGGCGATCGAGAAAGAAATTGGATAACATCAAATTCCCCCGGCCTTTTTGTCATCATTCGGAGCGCCATCCCGGGCGGCTTTGTCCTGAGCCTTTTGAGTGATCTGCTGCGAAGCGTTCTGGGGTGGCGTCGAGGGAACTACTTTTACCAGCGCCCCCGGTCGAACCTTCTGCAACCCCTCCAGTATTACCCTTTCTCCAGCGGAAAGCCCGGAAGTTACAAGCCATTTGTCGCCTATCGGTCTGTCCAGTTTCAATATGCGCATTTTCACTCGATCATCCTGTTCCACAACATATACGCTGGGGGTTCCCTTTGGATCCCTGGATACAGCCTGTTGAGGAACCAGAATGGCCTGTTCAGCTACGCCCTCACGAACACGGGCCCGGACGAACATTCCTGGAAGCATCACACCTTCAGGATTTGGAAAGACTATCCTGAGGATGACCGATCCTGTCGATGGATCAACTGTTACGTCGCGAAACTGAAGAGTTCCGGCGAAAGGGAATTCCGACCCGTCTTTCAGGAACAATTGCACTTTTTTCTGACCTTTACCGTCTACATTGAGCTGCCCTTCCTCGAGCTTGCCCTTTAGTTTGAGCAAGTCAGTGGTGGATTGCGGAACGTCAACGTATATCGGATCAATTTGTTGTATAGTGGCAAGTGATATCGGCTGGTAAGCAGTTACTAAAGCGCCATCGGTCACATTGGATTTTCCGATTCGTCCGGAAATGGGAGCGGTGACCCGGGTGTAATGAAGATTGATCATGGCCGTCTCAAGGGCCGCTTTCCAGTACTCGACATCAGCTTCAGCCTGTCTCAAGGCGGCTTCCCTGTCATCATAATCCTGTTGACTGACAGCCTTTTCTGCCAGAAGCCCCCTGTATCTCTCGGCCCTGGATTTGATGGCTGGAAGGGCAGCCTCTGATTTTGACAGCGATGCCCTCGCATTGTCATAAGCCGCCTGAAAAGGCGCCGGATCTATCTGGTAAAGCTCCTGCCCCTGTTGAACATCTGAGCCTTCTTTGAACAAACGCTTCTGTATGATTCCATTCACCTGTGGTCGAATCTCAGCTATGCGGTGGGCGGAAGTCCGACCGGGCAACTCGGTCATAAGGACGATCCTTTCAGGCTGAACCGTGAAAGTGACAACTTCCGGTGGGGGAGGGGTTACTGCCTGTTTGGGCTTGTCACAACCCGAGAACATGGTGGCTGACATCATGAAAAAAAATGCAATCGTAAGTTTGAGCGATATCGCTTCGGGACGCCATGTCCTAACGCTGATGGATTGTTTCATTGGTAGCTCCAGCAGATGTTTACCAGTGGTTAACTCAGTTGTCATCATAAGGTCCGTGACTGAAAAAATGTGCAAATAAGCTCACCCACCCAAGATGGATCTCAACACTGTCTTCATTTCGACTCTCTGGACTGACGCCCGCCTGTGGTGAAGGCTTCTATCTCTTGATCAGGAGCCAATACGCCACGGAAAAATATATCGGATAAAATAGAGATGTTCGCTGATTCCCTTTCAGGAGACGGATCATCTATGAAACGCCAAAGCAAAGCTTTCAGAGACCCCTCCAGAGCCAACGCCATGCTTCGGGCCTCAAGCCTCCTGAAAACCCCTTTTGCCACGCCGCGTTCTAATATGGACTCCAACTCGTAAATCAATTCATCATACAACTTGAGGATGTCCTTGTCCAAACCGGATTTAAGATTAAAACTCGCCCCGGTGGTCTCTGCAAAATAAAGCCTCATCAATGGCAAATTACTGAAAAAAATTTCATGGCGGACTTCAATGTAGTTCCTGATGGCTGTAAGAGGGTCCGAATCCTCTCGTATCGTCCGCATTATCTTTTCGTGACAATTCCTGGCCTTCTCCATTATCAGGGCCTTGTAAAGCCCCTCCTTGTTGTCGAAAAACTTGTAAAGAGTTCCGATGCCAAACTCAGCCCCAGCAGCTATCTGGTTCATGGACACATTATGATAGCCCTTTTCGGAAAATAGTTTCAAGGCGGCTTGAAATATCTCGGCGCGCTGCCGGAGGTTCTCTCGCTCGCGTCTTTTTAGCTTACGATTATTTCCATACGTGTTTTCAAGCAGTGAAGGCTCCATTTTATAAATCCTGAATATGATGTCAAAGTCAGAACCAGACGTCAATTTTGTATATGATCACTCTGAGAATTGCAACAAAAAAAGCAGGCTCATTCAAAAAGAGTCTCTTTAAATCAGCATGATACCCTCAGATTAGACCAAGGACGTTTCAAACTTGACTTATTACGAATACATGCGATATCATCGATTCGGAGCGGCGTGTACTGTGAAGCTCTGGACTATTTTCAATGTAGGAGGGCCTTTGGGTTTTCAGTCCGCATCAGTCCGATTGGATGAATTGAGGGATGATTGTGTGTCATTTTTGTCCCACATCTGTTCTGTCCCCGCACTGGGTCCCGACAACGGTGGGACTGGTGAGATGGCCAAATATATCCCCGTCAAGGACATGGTTATGTCTTTGTCCCCTGACAGGATGGAAGAGGTTCATGCTCCTGATGAGAGAGTTCCTGACGGAGTCCGTCCCAATCTTCTGGCGATGTTCAACGGAACAGATTCTTCTAAGACTCTTTGGATATTGAGTCACATTGATGTTGTCCCTGTTGGCGAGTTACGACTGTGGGATTCCGACCCATTCAAGCCTTACCTCAAGGATGGTTGTCTTGTCGGGCGTGGTGTTGAAGACAACGGGCAGGCTGTGGCTTCGAGCATATATGCGGTAAAAGCGGTAAAAGAGACGTGCGGGCTTGGCATCAACGTTGGGTTGGCGCTGGTTTCTGATGAAGAATCAGGAAGCCTCTACGGATTGGACTACATCCTTAAAAAACGACCCGAAATATTTGGCAAGGATGATCTGATACTGGTTCCTGACGCCGGCAACAAGGATGGTGATGTGATGGAGATCGCAGAGAAGCATCTCTACCACGTGCGTTTCTGTGTCAAAGGCAAACAGGCGCATGCGTCAAGACCGGACAAAGGCAAGAATACCTTGCGAGCCGCAGCATATCTCATTACTTCCCTGGATGAGGCGCTGCATCATAGATTCAACAATGAGAACGCATTCTTCAATC
>CAZGVM010000207.1:0-5354 GCA_964528855.1 uncultured Desulfomonile sp.
GGCCGAGGCGGGAGCAGAGGTCACGATAATTGAACGCAACCCTTATCTGGGGGGGCGTGTGACTCAACTAAACCAGTACTTCCCCAAACTTTGTCCGCCAACCTGCGGTCTGGAAATAAATTTCAGGCGCATCAGGCAAAACCCCAAAATATCGTTTTATACTTTGGCGGAAATTGAATCCTTGTCCGGCGCTCCAGGAAATTATGAGGCCATTGTCAAACTACATCCGAGATACGTCAATGACAACTGCACATGTTGTGGAAAATGCGCGGAGGTTTGTGAGACACAAATTCCCAATCCTGTAAACTACGGAATGGATTCCATGCCGGCGGCTTATTTGCCGCATGCGATGGCTTTTCCTTTCAAATATGTTGTTGATCCGGCAATAGTCGGCACTGAAGAAGCAAAAAAATGCGTAGAAGCTTGTAAATATAACGCGATCGATCTCGAAATGCAGCCTGTTGTTTTAAATCTCAATGTTGGTTCAGTCGTTTGGGCCACAGGCTGGGATCCTTATGAAGCTGAAAAAGTCGATTACCTGGGCTTTGGAAAATATCCCGATGTGCTTACAAGTGTCATGTTCGAGCGTCTATCCGCACACAATGGACCCACCAAAGGCAAGATAACCCGACCCTCGGATGGAAAACCGGTTCAGAGCATAGCTCTGGTTCAGTGCGCCGGTTCGAGGGACGAAAATCACCTGGCTTATTGTTCAGGGATTTGCTGCCTCGCGTCTCTGAAGCATGCAACCTACCTGAGAGAACAGAACCCCGACAGCAAGGTTTACATCTATTACATAGATATCCGGGCAATGGGTAAATACGAGGATTTTTACACCAAAGTTCAGGCAGATGAAAACGTTGTCCTCACCAAGAGTAAAATAGCCAGAGTGACTCTGGACAAAGAATCCGGGCAGATGCTGGTTCAGGGCGAAGATATTGGCCGAGGTCAAAAGGTGAAACAGTTGGTTGATCTGGTTGTTCTCGCTGTGGGAATGAAACCTGGAACCGCATCATGCAAACCATCATTGGAAATGGATTACGACGACTTTGGTTTTGTGACAGGATCAGGCTCTTCGGGACTCATCCCAGCGGGGTGCGTTAAGGCGCCGATGGAAGTTGCGGCGTCACTTCAGGATTCTACGGCGGCCGCTTTGAAAGCCATCTCGACGGCCATGGGGAGGTAGAGTTAATGGATCAAAAAATTGGTGTCTATATATGTTCAGGTTGCGGAATAGGAGAAGCAATTGACTGCCAGGCTCTTGATTCCGTAGCAAAAGAGTTTAAGGTCGCCAAAATAGAGCACAGTGAAGTGTTGTGTGGCGCCGCCTCTCTTGAAACCATAAATTCAGATATTAGTTCAGGCGCTATAAACTGCGTTGTAATCGGGGCCTGTTCAGGAAGAGTAAAAACCGACGAGTTCTGCTTCGATCCGATGATCGTCATTTCTGAGCGACTCAATCTGCGTGAACATGTGGCCTGGTGTCAGCCCGCCGGGGCTGAAGACACTCAGATGATGGCCGATGACTACTTGAGAATGGCCATTACCAGAGTCCAGAAATCCACTCTTCCCAAGCCTTACATGGAGGAAATCGACAAGAACATCCTCGTCATTGGAGGTGGCGTGTCGGGCCTTCAGGCCGCATTGGAAGCGGCAAAGGCCGATTACAAGGTAATCCTCGCCGAGAAAGAGGCCGCTCTGGGTGGTCAAATGCTGAACTGGTATAAAAATACCCCCACGAAACCCCCGTATCAGGAGCTTTCTGAAATCAGCGTCCAGGCCACCATAGACCAGGTAACGTCTAACCCCAACATAACCGTCAAGACGGGAGTTACCATTGAAAAAATAGCCGGCGCTCCGGGAATGTTCGATGTGACTTTCTCAAACGGCGGTGGAGCAAACCGTGTCGGCTCCATAGTCCTGGCTGCCGGTTGGAAACCATACGATGCCTCAAAACTTGAGAACCTTGGATTTGGAAAGTTTCCCGATGTCATCACAAACTCCCAGATGGAAGAGATGGCAAAGTCAGGGAACATCATCTGTCCATCCGATGGTTCGCCGGCTTCAGTTGTGGCGTTCATTCAATGCGCCGGTTCACGCGATCAGGATCATCTCCCATACTGTAGCGCCGTCTGTTGCCGGGTTTCTCTCAAGCAGGCCATGTATGTGAAAGAGGCCAATGAGGAGAACAAGGCCATAATTTTCTACAAAGACATGAGGACGCCGGAGCAGGCCGAGGAATTCTACAGAAAGGTCCAGAAGGATGGTGTTGTCTTTGTGAAAACCGACACCTCCAAGGTCACGATCTCAGAGGGTTCCGAACGTAAACTGGCAATAGAGACAATGGACGATTTGCTGGGTGAGCCAATCCAGATGGAAGCCGACCTGGTGGTTCTGGCCACCGGCATGCAGCCAGCCACACTGGACGATCCCATTCTCAATCTTGAATATCGTCAGGGACCGGCGATGCCTGATTTGAAATATGGATTCCCGGATTCCCACTTCATCTGTTTCCCGTATGAGACAAGACGAACCGGCATTTATGCAGCCGGTTGTGTTCGTCAGCCCATGACAGCGTCCCGGTCGGCAAGTGACGGCACAGGAGCGGCTCTGAAGGCCATTCAGTGCGTTGAGATGGCTTCACAGGGTAAGGCCGTCCACCCGCGCGCTGGAGACATGTCCTATCCCGAACTGTTCATTCAGCGATGCACACAGTGCAAACGTTGCACTGAAGAATGTCCCTTTGGCATGTACAATGAGGATGTCAAGGGAACGCCGCTTCCACATCCCACGAGATGCCGCCGATGCGCCATATGCATGGGCTCATGCCCGGAAAGGATCATATCCTTCAATAACTACTCCGTTGATATGATCGGCTCCATGATCAAATCAATCAACGTTCCCGATGAATATGATGAAAAACCTCGTGTTATAGGGTTTATCTGTGAAAATGACGCTTTTCCATCGCTCGACATGGTAGGTTTGAACAAACTTAATTACCCGCCCTGGTTCAGGTTCATTCCGTTGCGGTGTCTCGGATCCATCAACCTGGTGTGGATAGCGGATGCGCTTTCCAAGGGTATTGACGGAATAGTGCTTTTTGGATGCAAATACGGGGATGATTATCAGTGCCACTTCATACAGGGTAGTGAACTGGCAAATACCCGAATGACAAAAATTAAAGAAACGTTGGATCGATTGGTACTAGAGTCTGATCGAATCAGGTTCGAACAAATTTCTATCGATCAGTATCATAGAATCCCTGCCATTCTGGAAGAATTCAGCCAGAGACTGGAAGAACTCGGTCCTAACCCGTATAAGGGCTTCTAATCAAAGGAAGAAATATGGAAACTAAGATACCTTTTTTGGAAGTAAGTGACGCTATTGTAATGTCGGGCGCCGAAACTCTCTACTGGTGCATGCAGTGTGGTTTGTGCACCGGCACATGCCCGTGGAGACTGGTTACGGGTGAGGCCTCCGAGGAGTTCAACGTCAGATTGGTTCAGAGAATGGGCCAACTCGGGCTTGAGGGCTTTGAGTCCGAGAACTGTCTGTTCGCTTGCACAACCTGTAGAGCATGTCAGGACAGATGTCCCCGAGGCGTTGATATAATTGGTAACATCCGTGGCATGAGGGCCATGCTGGCTGAAGTAGGCACAATACCGCCGAGCCTCAAACCTATCGCCGGAAGTCTCCATTCGCAGGGTAATCCCTGGTCCGGGACTCGTGAGAAACGCACGGAGTGGATGGAAGGTCTGGATGTCCCAACCTTTTCTGAAGACACCGAATACTTGTTATTTGTCTGCTGCACGTCCTGCTACGACATCAGGAGCCGTAAGATAGCCAAGGCTGTCGTAAGCTCCCTTAAGGCCGCTGGTGTCAGCTTCGGAGTTATTGGCGCCGAAGAAAGTTGTTGCGGCGAATCTATCAGGAAGATTGGTGACGAGGCCCTATTTTCAAAGCTGGCGGAGTCAAATATTAACCTCTACAACGGTAAGGGCGTGAAGAAGATTATTGTGACTTCCCCCCACTGTTTGTACACCATGAAGAATGAATACCCGGAACTGGGTGGTGAATTCGAGGTTTACCATTACACCGAAATCCTGGCCAAAGCCCTTTCTGATGGCAAAATAAAACTGTCCGGTAAAATGACCGGAGAGGTGGCCATGCACGATCCCTGCTATCTAGGCCGTCATAGTGACATTTATGAAGCCCCCAGAGACCTGATCAGCGCCATTCCGGGTTCCGAACTGAAAGAGCTGGGTAGAAACAAAAACGATAGTGTTTGTTGCGGCGGCGGTGGTGGTAGAGTGTGGATGGAAACCAAAGCCGGTGAGAGATTCGCCGAACTTCGAATCACAGACGCTATAGACTCAGGCGCCAGAACTCTTGTGACGTCATGCCCCTATTGCATAACGATGCTTGAGGATTCCTGTAATGTCATGGGAAAAAGCGCCGAGTTGAAAGTGATGGATCTTTCAGAATTGGTCGCAGAGAATCTGTAACAACCAGGAGTATTCTTGTTTGATGCGATACGAATGATCAAGCGCCCGGAAACGGGCGCTTTTTTTTCTCCCAGAAATGTTTTGTCCTGGAGTAAGTGGTGAGGTAAACGCTGAACAACAAACCCACAAAGATTGCCATCCATAAGGTGCAAATCCTTATTAACATTACAGCCGGCAGGCCATCTGAGTAACTTATTCCCATGAAAGCCATCAATCCCATCATGCCGGCTTCAGTTCCGCCTATGCCTCCGGGAGCCATCGACAACGCCCCAACAAGCGTGGAAAAACAATAAATGAAATTTGCCTCAAGCACGGTTGCGTTCAGCCCGAACCCTTTCATTATTATGTAAAGAGAAATCGATTCCATCGCCCACGCCAGGGTCGATAAAACCAGCCCTGTTGCAAATATCCGGACTGTCATCAATTCCTTGCTGTGAAGAAGCGCCAAGAGGACTTTGTTTGAGGGCCAGGCAAGGATGCGAAATCCGGCGAGCCAGGTCAAAACCGGACGGTAGATACTCTCCATGCACAAAAACAAGCCACCTGCGGTCACCAGAAACGCGCATATCAGGAACAGACTGATCCACCCCTCAAAGAGCAATAGAGAACATGATCCGAGCAACAGCACCCCAAAAAGATCCATTAATCGTTCGACCACCAGTATCCCGACAACCTTTGTCACTTGCACGCCATAATCTCGTTTAAGGAAAACGCCTTTCATGGCTTCGCCTATCTTGCCAGGCGTTCCTGTTAGGGCAAAACCCGCAAGAAATGAGCTTATGGAATAGACAAGGGGAACGTCCTGACCGATCTTTTCAAGGTAATAGTGGAATCTGACGCCCCTCAAAA
>CAZGVM010000208.1:0-5314 GCA_964528855.1 uncultured Desulfomonile sp.
GTATCCTGTGCGATTATGGTATAGAATTTCATGGTTCAAGGATATCGATGATTTTTTTATCCAGCAAGAAACGGAGGGGCTGTCAATCATGTTAAAAAAGCTGTTGACAATGTTGATTCTAGCGGGATTGCCCGTATTCCTTATAGGTCTGTCCCAGGCGCAAGACAACAAACAGGACACAGAACTGGTTAACAAGACGCTAAAACAGTATTTTGAGGCATTCAACAAACACGACACGCCATCAGCGATGAATTTTTGGGCGCGTGACTCCGAGTATAGCTCCCCTGGAGGCAAAAAGATAAAGGGTCGTGATGCGCTGAAAAAAAGGCTCGATTCGTTCTTCAAAGAGCATGGATCAGTAAAAGCATTGTTTTTGAATGAGCCAAAAATCATGATGATCTCTCCGACCAAAGCAGTGGCGCGTGGAGTGATCCGAAACCAGGTTTCAGACACGGTATCCAATGATGTTGAGTACACAGCGATATTTTCTAAAGACAATGATCAGTGGAAAATATTTCACATGGATGACAAGCATCTGGCGTCATTCGAAGCGTACGAAAAACTTTCCGAACTGGCTTGGCTGCTAGGTGAATGGATAGATATGGAGGGCGCTGATGTTATAGACACCAAATTTGAGTGGGCCCCCAACAAGAGTTTCATAACCGGTCACTTCCGGATGAACGTGGACAGCGCCGTGGCCTTTGAGGGAAACCAGGTAATAGGCTGGGATCCCCTGTCCAAGCAACTGAAGTCATGGGTTTTCGACTCAGAGGGTGGGGTAGGGCATGGAATCTGGACAAAAGAAGGCTCAGGCTGGGCAGTCAACATGTCTACGACCCTGGTGGACGGTAGAAAGGCGTCAGCCATAAACATATACCGTCCTCTGGGGCCTGACAGGTTGGCATGGAGATCGATAGGCAGAGAAGTAGCCGGTTCTCCACTACCGAACATTGAGGAAACGATCGTAATAAGGAATTTTAACCAAAAGAAAAAGTGAGCATAGAAGCTCACCTGGAGTTTATGGAGAGCGCCATGAAAAAAATATGCATGATCCTGTTAGCACTCATTTGGGCTACCATTTGGTCGGTTGACCTTTCTCATTCCAGAGGCGGTTTTGGGGGCGGTCGTGGTGGAGGATTCGGCGGATCTGAATTCAGGGGCGGTGGATCTGAATCTAGAGGTCACTTTGGTGGGGAGCAAAGACGAGAGCGTCCTCAGGGGTTAGAGAACCGCCAGGGAGAGCGCCGGTCATCACCGAAGCCGGAAGCCAGGCCATCCAGGCAAACGCCAAAAGAGCAGGGTATCCCGAGGGACATTCAGGCAAAACCCACTCCGGAAAATCTTCAAAAGTTCCTGAATCTTCCACCGGAAGGTCGTGGTGGTTTATCTGACCTCGGAAAAATAGGAGTCGGTGGCGCAGTGGGGGCATTAGGCGTCGTAGGCGCTCAGCATCTGATGGAAAAACCGGGTCTTGGGGACCGCCCGGAAAGAATCCACAGGGACCCATCGGAACAGGGACGTCCTGACCGCATTGCGAACCGTGACAATGCAAATGCCAACCAGGTCAGAAACAACATCAAGAACCGCTATGATAACCTGTTTACTCCGCAATGGTGGGCTGATCATCCCAATCTGGCTCATCAGTATTGGGAAAACACGGGACGCTACCAGTATGCATGGAATCACTGGTGGAGACCTGCGGCCTGGGGAGCGCTGGCTGGATGGGTAGCAGGATCAGCATGGTCCACCCCACAGTATTTCGACTACTCTTCGGGAATTTATTACGAAGGCGACAATGTTTATGCCAACGGCGCCCCTGTAGCTTCCGCCAGTGACTATTACCAACAGGCAAGCTCCCTGGCAGCTCCCGCTGCTGAATCCAACGCTCAGGATGAGGAATTGATGCCGCTCGGAGTGTTTGCGCTCACCCAGCTAGACACTACCACATCAAATACCATTCTGCAGTTGGCTGTCGATAAAAAGGGAATAATCAAAGGCACTTACTACAATACCAGCACTCAGGCTACCCGGCCCATCAAAGGCTCAGTGGACAGGCAAACCCAAAGAGCAGCCTGGTCGTTTGCCGACGGTAAAAACACGGATATAGTGATGGAAACAGGAATTTACAACCTGACTTTAGACCAGACGGAGGCTCTCGTCCACTTTGGCAAGAACAAGACACAACGTTTCCTGATGGTTAGGATGGAACAGCCACAAAAAGAAGAGACAAAGGCGGCCCAAAATTAGTGACATCAATCTCATAGTTATAGGCGCCGGCCACGCAGGATGCGAAGCGGCCCTGGCCGCTTCCAGATTAGGGTTGAGCGTTTGGCTTTACACATTGAGCGCAGACTCCATCGGCCTGATGCCTTGCAACCCATCCATAGGTGGCTTGGGCAAGGGGCATTTAGTTAAGGAAATTGATGCCCTGGGGGGTCAGATGGGTAAGGCGGCCGACGCCAGTTGTATACAGTACAAGAATCTGGGTACCAGCAAAGGTCCGGCAGTACAGGGATCCAGGATGCAGTGTGATCGCCTTGACTATGCAATTGCCATGAAAAGTGCAGTCGAGTCCGAAATGAACATTCTTGTCAGACAGGAGATGGTGGATTCATTAATTCTTGACCACTCACGTTGTCTCGGCGTTGTGGAGCGCTCGGGCTACAGGATATTTTCGGACGCAGTAGTGCTTGCGACCGGAACATTCCTGGCCGGAGTGATACATCAGGGACCCATTTGTTACGGGGCAGGGCGGGCCGGTGAATTTCCTGCTCAAAAACTTGCTGAATGCCTCAGATCCATGGGGCTGCCATGGGGGCGATTCAAAACGGGAACTCCTCCGAGAGTCAAGGGCACGACGGTTAACTTGCATACAATGTTTGAAGACAAAGGGGATGAGTCCGTAAAACCATTTTCCGTTTCCACAAAAAAGATAGATCGGCCCAATCGTTCGTGTTTCAGAAGCTACACCTCGGAACGGACTCATGAAATCGTCAGAAAAAACCTCCGTCTGTCTTCATTGTACTCCGGCGCAATAACAGGCGCTCCCGCAAGATATTGCCCTTCTCTTGAGGATAAAATCGCAAGGTTCCCATCAAGGGAACGTCATCCCGTGGTCGCAGAGCCTGAAGGTCTGCGCACGAACGAGCTTTATCTGAAGGGACTTGGGAATTCACTGCCTGCTGATCTGCAACTCGATGTGGTCCGATCGGTGCCAGGTCTCGAGTGCGCCGAAATCGTAAGACCCGCTTACGCTATCGAATATGACTACATTGACCCTGGCTGCCTTAAATTGACGCTAGAAACCAAATCCTGCAAAGGTCTGTATCTGGCAGGACAAATCAACGGCACATCGGGGTATGAGGAGGCTGCGGCCCAAGGTTTGGTGGCAGGAATCAATGCCGCCAGGTCTATACTGTCCAAGGATGAATTCATTCTGGACCGAAGTGAAGCCTACATCGGCGTCATGATCGATGACCTGGTAACCAGGGGAGTGGAAGAGCCTTACAGGATGTTTACATCCAGAGCGGAATACCGTCTTCTGCTGAGGGAAGACAATGCCCCGGAACGTCTGATGAGAAAAGGATACGAGATCGGCCTCGTCAATAGACAGTTGGTGGACGAGCTTGAGGAAAGGCAAAGACGCTTTTTTTCAGTGCTGCAGAAATTGGAGGAAACTAGGATAAAACCGTCTGACGGTATTAATTATCTGATTTCCCAAAGAAACGGAAGTGAACTCAAGGAGACGGTGACTGCGGCCAAGCTTTTACGGCGGCCCGAAATGTCCATCGCCGACCTGCAGGCATTCGGCCTCGACGAAGATGTAGAAAATGATTTGGCTTTCAAGCTCGAGGTCGAGCTGAAGTACGAGGGCTATATAGAGAGACAAAGACGGGAAGCAGCTCAATTTCAGAAGCTCGAAAAGACCATGATTCCTGATGGACTTGATTATGCTGCTATTGCAGGACTCTCGAGAGAATTGACCGAACGTCTTTCCAGGCTTCGGCCCAAATCATTGGGACAGGCCTCCAGGGTGTCAGGAGTGACACCTGCAGCGATCACGGCGTTAATGGTCGGGATCAGGGCGATTCAGTCGTCTCGTTCATCATCGAGAGCCTGAGAGACAGGCGCCTTGAAACGCCTGATGACAGGACATCGACTGGAAAGCCAAAATCAGACACGTATTCCAAGAAGAGCCTCTAAGTGTTGGGACCGTCTTTCTGATCGGACTGTTTATTGTCCAGCAATGAAAGAAGGTCGTCGATCAATCCTTTAACAAGAACACCATCAACATGAAAAAGAGTATTCGGGTAAAAGGACGGCTCCACCAGGACATTCACTAAATTCGGGACATTAATCCCGCTTTCATCAGGTGAATCTTTTTCATCCACCCGTTGTTGAGGCTCCAATGACTGCTGATTCGTTTGACTTTCAGGACTGTCAGCACCAGATTTCTTAACCCAGCCAAATCTGAGAGCTTTAGTCTTGGAAGAATTACCGGAATTCAGGTTTATGGCCAGTTCAGGATCGGAGAGTCCAAACTCATTTAGAGAGCTGGGGATCGGCGATGACAAAGAAAGATAGTCAAGATCACGTAATTTCCACAATATCCCCGTTATTTGCCATTCCTTGACGGACTCAACCCTCCCTTGCTGCTCCAGAATCCACTTCCTGTCTCCTGATTTTGTAATAGTCACTTTCCTGTTTTCGAATGATACTTCAATGTTGGTTACTTCTGGTGTGTTCAAACTGAGTAAGGATTTGTCCTCGAGAACATCTGCATCTATCCTGAAGTCCGTGATCAAAGGGGAGTCGATCACAAAAACGGTGTCAGAGCCTTCAACTTTAACATAATGTCCTCTTTTTATGGAGGAATCACCATCAGGGTTAACCTGTGAACCAACGAGAAGAGTGAGATGAAAGTCTTTTCCCAATAATGAAATAATTTCAGCAGGGACTTTTAGTCCAAACATTTCAGGATCATTTCCGGGTTCATCTATTATTTGTGAGGCGTTCAGGTGCGATAATTTCCTCAGAAACGTGCTTATGACAACATTTTTGACACGGAACTGTTCTGGCGCCACCATCTTCCATTGAGACACCCCCTCTCTGTGAAACTCGTTCTTTATGCCTTTCTTCTGGATCACCAACCTGTCAATGTCAGAGGGAGCAAAAGTCATTACGGCCTTGTCCCTAAGATCGAACACAGTCTTATCCAAAGCGTTTTTCAAAGTGTCTGCGACAAGATAAAGCTTGTTGTCATTATCCAGTTTTGCATAATATGAGGATTTTGAGGGATTTTGAGCCCCAAAAA
>CAZGVM010000209.1:0-5299 GCA_964528855.1 uncultured Desulfomonile sp.
CAAATTCTATGGAAGTGATGACCGCAATATCCGGAGCATAATGCAGGAATTTGGGGTTCTTGTCGAAATAAGCGGTATCGTATTCGTCTCCTTCTAGCACGAAAAAACGTCCATTCCCCAATCTGCCGCTAAAACCAAAATTCCCGGGAATCCCGCCCACAAAAAAGCCCGGGTCGAGGCCCTGATCGTACAAAATCCATGAAATCATGGATGTCAAGGTGGTTTTGCCATGAGTTCCGGTGACTACTATTCGGACTTTGTCATGTAAAAAATAATTTCGGAGAGCGCCAGGAAAAGAGGTGTATGGTATGCCCTGAGTGATCAGTTCTTGCGCCTCGGGATTTTGAGCCCTAATGACGTTTCCGACTATGGCCAGGTCTGGTATGGGACTAAGATTCCCAGGTCTGTAGCCTTCGTTTATTTTTATGCCCATCTCCTCAATGAGCAGGCTCATCGGTGGGTAAACAGCCTGATCCGACCCTGTCACATGGGCTCCGGCCGACATGAAAAGGCGTGCGAGCCCGACCATGCCGACTCCACAGATACCTATCAGGTGAACATGCCGAGGAGCCCTCGGCAAGGCATTCAGTAATGATTTCTCGTTGTTTTCGCTCATGGAAACAAGTTGCTAACATCGAGATCACACAATGTCAAGATGGTCTGAGACGCATATTACCAGAATAATCCCACCTGAACTTCGTAAAATCTCTTATGCCTTCACCGAGCCGGCCTTTCAAGAACATCCAGCCAATACTCAGCCTGCAAGCGCAAATTTAATCTTCAACCAGAGCATAGTAACAACGTTTGGGAGAGTTGACCAAACCCTTCTTTTTAAGACTGTCGATGACCTTTGAAACCTCTTTGGAGTCTAAACCGGCTGTTTTGGCCAAGTCACCCGGCCTTACCGGCTTACCGGCTTTTTTCATCTCATCCAGAACAAGCTTTTCTCTGCCTTCCATCATTATCACCCCATTTTTATTTCAGTAGACGTCAAATCCTTTGAGACGTGGTATTTTTTTGTTTATAATATAATATCATCTGTCTTTGCCAGATAAGTTTTTTCCACAGGCGCCGACAATTGTGCCTCATCAAGGCGACCATAAAAGATTCAATAAAGTTGACGATTGCGAGTTCGAGGAGAATTGGCATGTTGGAAGACTTCAAAAAAGAATTCAGATTGAAAGACGCTTCCCCTATTCTTGTGCGCCCACTGACCGCCAATGACGAAAGTTGTCTGCTGACTTTTTTTTCTCAGATTTCAGATCATGACAAATGGTTTTTCAGAGATGAGACAGCCGATCCACAGGCGCTCAGTTCATGGGTAAAAAGGCTCAACTATGACAAAATACTTCCTTTAGTGGCCATAGACAAGACAAACAACCGGATCGTGGGCAGTATTCAGCTACATAGACCGGATGCGGAATGTCTCCGTCATATTGGACACATCAGAATCATGCTTCATCCCGATTACCGCAGGAAGAGTCTTGGCCCCCTTATGATGCAGAGCCTCATTCAACTGGCCATGGACTTGGGAGTTGAAAGACTGGCTGCGGAGTTGGTGGAAGAGATGCAGGAAGCTGCGATTCGGGCGGCGAGCAGGCTGGACTTCAAACCGCAGGCCACTTTAGAAGGTTATGTCAAAGGACCTGACGGCCGCAGACACAACCTTATAATCATGGTCAAAACTCTCCTGGAAGAGTGGGACGATTTCTAACCTTTGATGATATTCAAAATTTAGCACATTCCCAGTTAATACTTGACCGCTGGACAACTCAATGGTATCCAATGCGCCATACCAAATTCTAATGTTTTGGCGGCGGGGGATATCTCTGTCGCCGGTATGGTTGCGAAGGAACTGTTTCTGACTGCAAATTCAGCCCGAAACAATGCTCAAGTTTTGTTATGCGGGTTCAGGACCGAACAGCTTTAGCAGCCCAGACCGACTGCTGAGGGATGTTATTTCCTCGAATATCCGTTTCGTGACTCACGGAACTCTTAAAAAATGGGCGCTGCAATCAAGCTAGTTTATTAAATTAATAATATCTGGCGTATCTAAATTATGGAGTCAGAATGAGCGACAAATCAGTCACGGCCAGTGGCGTTAGTGATGAGAATTTAATATCACTGATGAGCCATCCTTCACAGGGTCTTACATTTGACCGTTTTTTTTCTTCACCGGATTGCGACCCATTTGAGATGGTTGATTGGACGAATCGGGAAGCTTCCATCAAGAGCCCTTCAGGGGAAGTCATATTTGAACAGACCGACATAGAAGCCCCCTCATTCTGGTCCGATATGGCTGTCACCGTGGTCGCTTCGAAATATTTTCGAGGCAGGTTGGGGGCGCCTGAGAGAGAAAACAGTGTCAGGGATCTTATATCAAGAGTAGCGGACACGATATCCCGCTGGGGCGCCGACCAGGGGTATTTCGACTCTGAGCAGGACACCGCCGTTTTCAGGGATGAGTTGGTTACGATTCTGCTTAGCCAGAAGGCGGCATTTAACAGTCCCGTGTGGTTCAATGTCGGCATCGAGGCGGTTCCACAATGCTCCGCCTGTTTCATCCTTGGCGTTGACGATACAATGGAATCCATTCTCCATTGGTACACTCAGGAAGGGATCATATTCAAGGGTGGATCAGGCTCAGGCGTTAATTTGTCCCGATTGCGGTCGGAAAGAGAACCTCTAAAGGGAGGTGGAACGGCGTCAGGGCCGATATCGTTCATGAAAGCCGCCGACGCGTCGGCCGGAGTGATCAAGTCTGGAGGTAAGACCAGACGCGCTGCAAAAATGGCTATACTGGACGTTGACCATCCGGACATCCTCAAGTTTGCTCAATGCAAATCGAAAGAAGAAAAAAAGGCCCGAGCGCTTATCGAAGCGGGATTCGACGGTTCGTTTGAGGGTGAAGCCTATTCGACGGTGGCTTTCCAGAATTCCAATCATACAGTGAGACTGCCGGATTCATTCATGGAGGCTGATGAGAGAGACAGGGATTGGGACACCAAGTATGTGTTGTCGGGAGAAGTGGCCGACACTTACAGGGCGCGGGACATAATGCGAGAGATAGCATTGGCGGCTCACACATGCGGTGATCCGGGAATCCAGTTTTCCACGACTATCACCAAGACGCACACCTGTCCGGAATCCGGACCTATCAGGGCTTCGAATCCGTGTTCCGAATATTTGGGAGTTGATGATTCCGCGTGCAATCTCGCGTCACTTCGCCTAACCGCGTTTCTTGATTCAGGCGGCAAATTTGACATCACCGCATTCTGTCATGCTGTCGATATAATGACTACAGCTCAGGACATTCTTGTGGACAAAGCCTCTTATCCGACTCCCGCCATTGCCAGAAACGCCAGAAATCTTAGAGCGCTTGGACTTGGCTTCGCGGATTTGGGCGCACTTCTGATGAGCCTGGGCCTGCCTTATGATTCGGAACAAGCCATCCAGTACGCCGGCGCAATATCGGCGATAATGACCGGTCAGGCCTATTGCCAGTCATCCAGGATAGCCTCGATTCGCCGTCCGTTCAGAGAATTCGACAAGAACCGGAACGCCATGATGCGCGTCATGCGAAATCACCGTGACGCAGCGTACTCATTGACGCCGATCCCAGGCGACGAGGAATTGACGGAACACGCTCGCTCCATTTGGGACTCCGTTACTGATCAAGGCGCCAAACATGGATTTGCCAACTCCCAGGTAAGCGCGATTGCTCCCACCGGAACAGTCGCATTTATGATGGATTGCGACACCACCGGAATAGAACCGGAGCTTGCTCTGGTTAAACACAAGGCGTTATCGGGCGGCGGTTCCCTAACAATAGTGAATAGGAGGATAAATCACGCGCTGGAGAGACTCGGATATCAATCCGACCAGATCAAGGCCGTAGTTGCCTTTGTCGAGGAAAAAGGGACAATCGAAGGAAACGATATTCTTCAACCGGAGCACCTGCCAGTCTTTGATTGCGCTTTCAAACCACTGAATGGCGATCGCTATATTCTGCCAGAGGGTCATGTGAAGATGATGGCGGCCGTCCAACCCTTCATTTCTGGTGGAATATCCAAAACAGTAAACCTGCAGAACGAATGCTCTGTGGAGGATATTGAGAAAGTTTACAGGACGGCTTGGAAATTAGGCCTAAAATCCATAACGGTGTATCGTGATGGATGCAAGGCCGCCCAACCGCTGGTTCTTTCTGAAACCAAGAAAACGGCTCTTCCAAGGCCAGTCAGACGTCGGCTTCCAATTGAATGTGACAGCGTTAGACACAAATTTGAGATTGCAGGTCACAAGGGATACATTCATACCGGATTTTACGAGGATGGTAAAGTCGGCGAGATATTCATAAGGATGTCGAAAGAGGGCAGCACCATATCAGGCCTCATGGACACAATTGCGACATTGACTTCCATTGCCCTGCAGTATGGAGTTCCATTAGAAGCTCTGGTGAATAAATTCAGTCATGTAAGATTTGAGCCGTCCGGTTTTACGAGCAATCCCAATGTTCCTTACGCCAAATCTCTGACTGACTACATATTCAGATATCTTGGAACAAGTTTCCTGGACAGCGAAGGTCAAAGCCTCGCCGGTCTGGCGCCGACAGAAATCAGCCAGGAAGGCCCAAACACACCTTACGTGGCGCCCCTTCCCACCATATCCAGCAAACCGGCGTCTTCAAAAAGCTCTGGGCATGCCTTCAAACCGCAATCTGACGCCCCTGCGTGTTTCGAATGCGGGTCCATCATGACCAGAAGCGGATCCTGTTACAAATGCCTTAACTGCGGCGCTACGAGCGGATGCTCATGATCTGCAAACGCCGGCGATCTTGACTCCTCGTTGCGAGAGTCAAGACGCCGTTGCGGTTTGTTTCACCTAGTTACATACGATGCAGTCCACGACTGCTTCGCCGCGTTGCTGAGCGCAATCAGAAGCTGATGTGCGAATGCAATGCGGTTTCTTTTTAACTCAAGAGCACTCCTTGATGCAGCAGTCAACCTCGTCAAACATCGGGGTGACATTCAGCGGGGTGGCCCCTAACAATAGAAAGCAAAGAAACGCTATGTTCAGCTTTTTCATGTAAATTCCTCGAGAGATAGGCTTTAATGGTAATCCATGCGTACTTGTGAAAAGAAAAATAACATAGTTTCGCCAAAATTCCTAGGCGCTTGCCTGTTTGATCGTTGAAAGAAATCTAAAAATTTAGCGCCTACCATGTTGACAAACAGAATTTAAATATTCTATTGTTACTTTCTTGCCAAGGCGGCTTAGCCAAGTGGTAAGGCGACGGTCT
>CAZGVM010000210.1:0-5255 GCA_964528855.1 uncultured Desulfomonile sp.
CCTGAGATTCCCCATCTTCCTCATGTCCAACTCACCTGACATGGCGTGCATGACACTGCCTGCAGCAAGGAACAACAGAGCCTTAAAGAAGGCATGGGTCATGAGGTGGAATATTCCGGAGGCAAATGCGCCCACTCCCAATGCCATAAACATGTAACCCAACTGACTGATGGTTGAATAGGCCAACACTCTTTTTATATCAAACTGGGTCATGCCGATCGTGGCGGCAAAGAATGCTGTGGCGCCTCCGATGACAGCGACCACGGTCATTGATGCGGGAGCCAGGGCGAACATCACACTGCACCTGGAGACCATGTAGACACCGGCGGTGACCATGGTGGCAGCGTGGATCAGGGCGCTAACAGGAGTAGGACCTTCCATTGCGTCAGGGAGCCATGTGAAAAGAGGAATCTGGGCAGACTTTCCAGTGGCTCCGGTGAAAAGCAGCAACGTGATCAATGTCACCATCAATCCACCTGGGGCAAGTTTCTCCGGGGCTGCGGCCATTACATCCGTGAAGGTGAAAGTCCCAAACACGGTGAAAACCAGAAACATGGCCAGAAGGAAACCAAAATCTCCCACCCTGTTGACCACAAAGGCTTTCTTTCCCGCGTCCGCCGCTGACTGCTTTTCGTAGTAGTAGCCGATCAGAAGATATGAGCACAAGCCCACCCCTTCCCAACCGACAAACATCAGCATGAAGTTGTTTGCGGAGACAAGGATGAGCATGTTGAAAACGAACAGGTTCAAATAGCAGAAGAATCTTCGGAATCCGGTCTCACCATGCATGTAACCTATGGAATAGATGTGGATGAGGCACCCGACTCCGGTAACCACAAGCAGCATTATCACACTGAGCGGATCGATCAGAAAACCTATGGGTACGTTTAGGTCTCCAGAGAGCATCCACGTGTAGACAATTTTCTGGATGGAGCGACTTTCGGGCGGTAGCAAAAGCAAATCCCGAAAAATCAGGAGCGCCACCACGAACGAAGCCCCTACGGATAAAGCTCCTATCCAGCCAATGGTCTTCTCGGAGAAATTTCGCCCAATCAGACCGTTGATCAGAAATCCTATCAACGGAAACACGGGTATTAACCAGACCAGATCAAACATGCCAGGCTCCCAATCGTAAAATCACCATCATTGAAGCTCTAAGCCATCATCGGCAAAAACCGACTCCTACCACTTCATGATGTTAAAATCGTTAACATTTATCGAACCTCTTTGCCTGAATATGGCCACTGCGATAGCCAGACCTACAGCCACCTCGGCTGCAGCCACTACCATGACAAAAAGCACGACTATCTGGCCCTCAACTGAGCCGAGATAACGAGTGATTGAAACAAACGAAAGGTTCACAGCGTTGAGCATTAGTTCCAACGACATCAGGATGACGATAAGATTCCTGCGGAACATAACTCCTACCACACCCAAGCTGAACAGAACCGCTGAAACTACCAAGTAATGTTGAACATCAACCATCTGTTTTTTCCCTAGTTAAAGGTTCGCTCACACGGTATTCCCCAGGACTTGTCCGGGGAACCATCTTCCGGACTACTTAGAAAACTTCTTGCCTATTACAACTGTCCCGACTATTGCCGCCAGCAGTAGAATAGACGCTATCTCGAAAGGCAGCAGATAAGTGGTGAACAGTTCACGAGCAATTATCTCAGTGTTAGTCATGCCAACCGGCAAAGCCGGGGCTGAAGCGACCGACTTCATGCCGCGGGATGCCGGAATCAGAAAAACAATCATCATCATGGCCATTATAATGCCTACACCGTAACGGACCTTAAGCTTCTCCGACGGCAAAACGACCTCATCCAGATTCAAAAGCATTATGACAAAGAGGAACAAGACCATGACTGCGCCGGCGTAAACGATGATCTGGACCATTGCAAGGAATTCGGCGTGGAGAAGGATGAAAAGACACGCCAAGCCAATCATGGTCAAGATCATGAAGAGCACGTTATGAACCGGTCTTCGCAAAAAAACCACAAAGACGGCTGATACAAGCGTTATAGCGGCTAACACGTAAAAGAGAACGGCTTCCATGGTTGCGAATATACCTCCGAATCAAACACCGCAGGCTCTGTGCCTTAGCCACGAAATGTCCGAAGAGCCGGCCGGTGAACTGCTCTGTTGTTAAGATCCACACTCAGTCGAAAAGAGATCGGATTCGGGCTGAGGCCCCTGAGTCATGAAGCCCTCCGCGCAGCTCCAGGCCACTATCCAATCTTAATACCAAACAAACTATCCCGCTTTCTTGACTTTCTTCTCATACCTCGGATGAGCCGGTTGCAGCAGGGCCTCTTTATCGAGGTACAACGCTTTACGGCTGTATTCCGATATCTCATAAGCAGAGGACATTTCGATCGCTTCCTTCGGACAGACCTCCACACAGTATCCGCAGAAGATGCACCTAGTAAGGTCTATTTCGTATCTTTCGGGATATCGCCGGTTATCAGGCTCAGAGGCGCCCTCAATGTAAATGCATTCAGCAGGGCATACCGTTGCGCAAAGCATACAGGCCACACATCTTATCTTCCCTGAGGGGTGCACGGTAAGCACATGCCTGCCCCGCCACCTTTTGGACACTACCCATTTCTCATCGGGATACTGTAGCGTCACCGGTTTCTTGAATATATGCTTTAGAGTCAGTTTCAGTCCTTGAAGCAACGGGAGAATCATTTCTTTAATCCCTCTGATTTAGTCTGGTATGCGCCGACATCGGGAAACATTCCTGTAACTTTATCCATCAGACTCGCCAGTACTGGAGATAGACGGTGTATACAAAAGCCGTGAGCATGACGTTCAACAATCCAGCCGGCACCAACCCCTTCCAGCCAAACGACATCACCCTGTCATATCTCAACCGTGGGTACGTGCCCCTGATCCATACGAACACGAATACGAAAAAGAACATCTTACCAAGGAACCAGACGATCGGAGGAAGAATGGGCCCTTGCCAGCCGCCGAAGAATAATGTTGTGGTCAATGCGCTCAGAAAAAGGAGATGAGCATATTCACCGAGGTAGAAAAGACCGAACTTCATGGAGCTGTACTCGGTCTGGTATCCAGCGACAAGTTCGTTCTCGCACTCCATGAGGTCGAAGGGCGTTCGTGCTATTTCGGCGCTTCCAGCTATGAGGAACAGGATGAAACCGAGTGGCTGCCTGAATATGTACCACTTGTATATGGAATCCTGATTCTCTACTATCTGGACTAAATTCAGGGTGCCTGCGAGCAGTATAACCCCCAGCAATGAAAGACTCAGCCCCAACTCGTAACTGATCATCTGCGCCGCGGCTCTCACTGATCCCAGCAAGGAATACTTACTATTCGAGGCCCATCCACCGAGGATGACTCCGTAGACCCCGAGCGAAGATATTCCAAGTATGTAGAGTATGCCTATATTTACATCAGCTATGACGCCAGCGTTCAGGTCATATTTAGATGCGTCCGCTCCAAGAAAAAATTCCAGTCCGAGCCCCTTGGCGAAAGGTATCACGGCAAACGGAATGAGGGCGCAAACAACCACAATTAGTGGGGCCAGAATGTAGACGGCCTTGTTAGCGCCAGACACCGTGATCTCTTCTTTGAGCAGCAGCTTTGCTCCATCAGCCAATGGCTGCAGCAACCCCCACGGACCTACCCTGTTGGGGCCTTTTCTGACCTGAATCCATCCCAAAACCTTGCGTTCTATAAGTGTCAGGTAGGCCACAAATGTAAGGACGGCTACAATCACTAATAGGACTTTGATCACAACCAGAATTATCGGCAAGGCGAATTCCATTATTAAAACCTCACTGATCTTCTAAGCCTTTTCAACCTTGACCTTGACCAAGGGCTCGTTCCATTTAACAAAACTATTCAGCTTGAACGCCGGGAAATGGTAGGGAACCAATATTTCACCCACCGACGGTCTTCGAGACCATTTTACCTTGACTTTCAGGGCGTCTCCAAAATCGTTGGTCATCTTGATCGCATGGCCTTCATCAACACCCAGCGTTTTCATGTCTGCAGAATTCATTTCAGCGACCGGTTCCGGACAAACCTCCATCAGCGAGTGACTCCAAACAGACATTGAACCTGAATGGAACTTTGAAACCACTGGAACCAGCACAAACTGACCATCGGTTGTGGTCGGGAGTTTAGCCGGACCGGCTGTCCCCAGTTTGGCCTTTCCACTTGGGAAGCCGCCAGTGTAGAGAATCGTGCCGCCTGTGTCGGCGTTTTCTTTTGCCGGCCATGTCAATCCGTCCAACCCCAGGCTGTCGTAATCAACACCAGAATAGGCTTCAACCGATTGGGCAATTTCCTGCATCACAACTTTGGGCGAGGAATATGAAAAACCTTTCAATCCCATTCTGTCCGCCAGTGCATTGAAAATTTCCAGATCTGAATGCCCCAGTTTTTCCTTGGTGGAAGGACGCAATCGCTGCACTCTGCGTTCAGAGCTGGTAAACGTTCCTTCTTTTTCAAAAGCCGAACAAGCCGGTAAAACGACATCCGCCATTTTTGCAGTGGATGTGTAGAACAAATCCTGCACCACCACAAATTCAGCCGCTTTGAATGCCTTTTCGGTAAGCGCCCTGTCAGGAAAATCATCAACCGGATTTTCTCCCACCACGTAAAGGCCCTTGACTGCCCCGTCAACTGCGCCTGACAACATCTCCATGGCGTTCATGCCTGATACCGCCGGCAACTTAGTCTTCCACAAGGTCTCAAATTTTTTGCGATAGGCCTCATCTTCCAGGAGCCCAAAGCCAGGAAGGTGTTTTGGGGTAAGCCCCATATCCACAGCGCCCTGAGAATTGGCCTTCTCCCCAAGGACAAGAACCCCGCAGGACTCTTTTGCAATGTGCCCTGTTAGCGCTGCCAAACAAGCCGCCGCTTTGGCGTTTTCAGCCCCGGATGTGGCCCGGTAGAGTCCTTCGGTCATTACCGTCATTGCGGTAGGAGCCTGAGCGTAAATCCTGGCAGCCTGGCGAATGACGTCCGGCTCTATACCCAGTGAAGCTGCTATTTTCTCCGGCGCATAATCTTTCAGGGACTCTGAGAAGGCATCAAAGCCCTCAGTTTTGGAAGCCACCGCGGCCTTGTCATATAATTCTTCATCGAAGATAACTTTCAGCATCGAGAAAACTACTGTAGCTTCAGAACCGAGAGGAGCTCTTATAAACACGCCGTCTCTCTCGGAAAGTTTCGTCCTGACAGAATCTATGACTATGACCTTTGCGCGTTTCCTG
>CAZGVM010000211.1:0-5154 GCA_964528855.1 uncultured Desulfomonile sp.
TGAACAACTGGGACATTACCCGCAATGTCATCGAGAAGACAGGAGACGTAAAACAAAAGCTGATCGAAATCCGGGATATCGCCATAAATTTGGCCAGAGCGATAAATGATCGGCAATGGGATGAGGTAGGACGGCTAATCAATGGTGAATGGAATATCAGGAGGTCATTGGCCCCTGGGGTTTCAACTCGGACCATCGACTCGATTATGGCTGCGGCAAAAGATTCAGGCGCCATGGCGAGCAAAATTTGTGGCGCCGGTGGGGGGGGTTGCATGATATCAATGGTAAAACAGAAAAACCGGGCAAGCGTTGAAAAAGCCATTTCTGACGCCGGAGGTACGGTTATCCCTTTTCAGATTATGGGACAGGGCGCCAGCGTAACTATAAGGAAATGAATCGTTATTGGAACTGGTCGCATGCCTGAAGGCGCGCAAAAATTTAGAGGTAAGCGCTCGATTTATCGAAGCAATTACACAAAACAATAAATTCTATCTTTTTATAAGATGTTAGATGTTTTATGTCTTGCAGGTTATTAAGTTACGTGTTAGAGAGGCTTTGTCAATGACGATCGTCTAGGAGGCTAAACCATGAAACGATCCTTAATGAAATTCCTTACTGTATTCTTTGTCCTGGTCATTTTTGCAGCGACTTCAGTCCTTGCAGTAGCGGCAGACAAGAAATTCTTCCTGACCAAGGATAAAAACGGGGTTTGCAAGGTTATCCAGGCCAAAGAAAAAACTCCGACCACCATCGCAGGCCCATTTGACAAGAAGGCTGACGCCGAAAAGGCTAAAGCTGATCAGTGTCCAAAGAAAGAAAAGAAGGAAAAACCGGCAGAAAAGAAACAGTAGTGACCTAAATCTTATATATCTGGAATTATCTGGGATTGAGCCCGGGCGTGACAATCGTCTCTCGGGCTCTTTTTGTCATAAGCATAAATGATTGATTCCTCACTAAAAGGCTATCTGAGCGTAATTGCGGCGTCCATCCTGTGGGCTTCTTCCGGAGCGGTAGGGAAAGCTTTGTTTAGTCAGGGGGTTACACCTTATGATCTTGTTCAAATAAGGGTTACATTCGCCTCTCTGGTATTTGGCGCGTATTTGTTGATTTTTTTCAGACCACTTTTGAAGGTCTCTCTTGTGGACATAAAATGGATGTTTGTCCACGGCGCCGTCCTTATGGCGCTCGTCCAGATTTCCTATTTCTACACCATCAGTAAATTGCAGCTCATGACAGCCCTGTTGCTCCAATACCTTTCCCCGATTCTGGTGGCCATATATGCGGCTTTATTCTGGGCCGAAAAAATGACCGGATTCAAGCTATTGGCCATAATGATGGCATTCACTGGCTGTTACCTGGCTGTGGGAGGGTATAATCTGGACAATTTGAAACTGAATGTTGACGGGATAGTGGGAGGACTGGTCGCTGCGCTAAGCTACGCGGCGTATTGTCTGTTGGGCGAAAAGTTGATGAACAAGTACAGCCCCTGGACCGTTGTTTTCTACGCGCTTTTCTTTGCAGCTTTCACGTGGCATGTTGTCCATCCACCTTTCAAATACGTCTATACCACTTATTCAACCATTCAATTGTTTGGCATGTCTTACATCATCCTGGTTGGAACCATTGGGGCGTTCAGCCTTTTTTTCTGGGGAATAAATTACATCCGTTCAACCAGGGCAATGATCACTGCTACTCTGGAACCTGTTTCCGCGGGATTCATCGCCTGGATATTCCTCGGTGAGACACTGGAACCACTTCAGATATTGGGCGCTGTGTTCAGCGTTTGCGCCGTCGCAATCCTCCAGATTGGTTCAGAGCAGGATTTGATGGCGCCTCAGACGCTTCGAAATTGCGACAAAAACAACTAGATCACTCCGGAACGTCAGGTCTCCACTAAACGACTCAAACTGATCTCATGGTACTGCAGACCACTTTGTCGTTCTTAAATGTAACCCAGTTCCTCAAGTCGCTTCTTCACAATCTCTTGCTCCTCAGACGAGAATCCACGATCCTGACAAATCTTTGTTCCGCATTGCCCTGGTATGGCTGATTCGTCGGGGGCATTACCAGTGGCATGCTGCATTACTGGAGTGTCCTGACAGAAAAAAGTCGTTGTCAGATCTTCTGAAATGGTTTCAACATCGTAAAGATTTAGAATCCGAGGGGTTATATCCTTGTAAGAGAGTCCCTCAACAGTTTTGTTGATTATCCTGCCCGATCTCAAATCGGATAACTTCGTGCAGATGAATATGCCTAGCGGGTCATGATTGCAGTCGTCAAGAGAATAGCCATCTCCATTCACCAGAACGCCTGCTGTTCCAATCGTGGAAAGGGCTCTTCTCTTAAGTCCATCAAAATAGACAATCAGGTCCGGCGGAATATTTTTCTGATTGAGGTATAAATCATCGGGCTTGAAAACTACATTTTGGATTGTCCCCCCATCTGGAGTCCGGATTTCTTTTAAGCGTTCAGCCAACTCCTCCCGGAATGCCTCATAATTCTCGGGCTCTATTAATCCATGAGGCTCTCGGCCTTTTACATTAAGAAATATTCTCCCATAATAACCGCCTTCACTCCATACCGCCGTCCTTCCCCAGTCGATCATCGCCGGTTCCAGCCTGCAGGCCTCTTCCACCTTGCTTTTGAGACAGAGGTATCCGTGCCGGATCAACCACTCGTTCACACAAACACCTCCGTGACAGGGCATTGCGCCGTGGTCCGAGACAATCATGACGGTAGTTTCATCATCCATCAGAGAAAGCAGAGAGCTGATTTTGGAATCGAGATGGGCGTAAAAATCCGGTATCACTTCGGCGTATTGTGAATCCGCCTCAAATCCGGGATGTTCAGGATCGAAAAAACGCCAGAACATGTGATGAGCCCTATCGGGAGCTATCTCCACCATCATCATGAAATCCCATGGTTTTGTTATCAGGAGCTTACCGATCACATTAAAACGCCCGTCAACCATTTGCCGCAGTTCCTCAGCCAGTTCAGGCAAAGGCCTGTCCCGGAAATTAGCTATATCCTCGATGTATCGGCCGTCTGCCAGTTCATCGAGTTGAGCGCCCAATTCCGGAGGATGACAGAAACTTTGACCTGAGCGTGACGCGGGGAAGCCTGAGATGGTAATTCCCCTATGCGCCCGGGCCGGAAAGGTTTGAGGCACTCCTACCAGAATGGATGTCCCCCCGGATTCCTCGATACGATCCCACACTCTTTGAGCATTGATTGAACTGGAGTCTGCAGTTGTGAGTTGGGAATAGTCATAGGCAGTCCTGTTTCTAAACCCGTAAATACCTAATTCTCCCGGATCCTTCCCGGTTGTCATGCAGGTCCAGGCAGGGATGGTTATTGGTGGATCGGTTGATTTTAACGGTCCCCATGTCCCATGTTTCATCAGCAGGTTTAAGGTTGGGAGCTTCCCCATGAAACGTCCGAAAACCAGGCTGGAAGGAATTCCATCCAGACCTATTACCGCCACCCGAGGTTTTTTCGAGGGTTTAAGTCTAGTCGCATAATGGCCTGGTCTGAGATCCGGGAATCCGTTTTCAAGGAACCTTATGATCAGATCAATGGACTGATCAGGCGAAAGTCTATCCGTATCCACCATCAAATCAGGGGAAAGCGGAATCTCGAAAGGCGATGATATACCCGTAAAAAAAGGTATTTTCCCCTCTCTGGCCCTTCTATAGAGCCCTTTGGGATCCCTGGACTCACAAACATTGAGAGAGCATTCCAGATAAATCTCTGTGTAACATCCCGGATCAAACAGATTTCGAACAGCTTTCCTCAAGGTTTCCAAGGGTGTTATAAATGCAGCTATGACGGTGTGTCCGGCATCAGTCAGAATCCTGGCGGTTTCCCCTGCCCTTCTTATGTTTTCTGCCCGGTCTTCGGCCGAAAAACCAAGGTCTCGATTCAGACCTGAGCGCAATGCGTCTCCGTCCAGCAGGACCACATTTACGTTGCGTCTTTCGAGAATTGATTTGATCCGGCAGGAGAGAGTGGATTTCCCCGAGCCGGACAAGCCTGTAAACCAAATTGTTTTTCCTGTTTTGTGGTTCATCTGATTTCTTTTCGGTTGTCCAAAGCGCGCTCCAAGGTGAGCGGATCCACATATTCGAGAGTCCCTCCTATGGGCACACCGTACGCAATCTTGGAAGCCTTCACTCCTAACCCTTTTAATTTGGCCGCTATGTGCGCGGCAGTCGCTTCACCCTCTATTGTAGGGTTCAACGCAAGAATAACCTCCGAAGGTTTTTCTTTTACCGCCCTTTCCAGCAGTTCAATCAACCTTATGTCTCTAGGGCCGACTCCATCCAGAGGCGAGAGCGTCCCGTGGAGAACGTGATAAACTCCCCGGAACAACCCCGACCTTTCTATTGCTATCAGGTCGATAGGAGTCTCCACTACGCATATTTTGGACTCGTCGCGCCTTATGTCACGGCAAATGGCGCATGGGTCCAGATCAGTCGGGTTGAAACAGCGGGAGCACAACTTCAGTTTGTCTTTTACGACGTTGATGGTACGAACAAGATCTTCAATTTCGCCTTTATCGGAATTTAATATATGAAAAGCGTATCGAGTCGCCGTCTTTTCACCAACCCCGGGAAATCTTTTTAGCGCTCTGATCAGTGATTCAAGGGGTGTTACCACTTTGTTCCCAATCTTTTTATCGTGATGTTGAGCCTCAAGAGGCCCTCAGTCTGTGGCATGAATAAACCTCGGGCTCAAAAGAGACCCGGAAGTTTCAGCCCGCCTGTCATTTTGGTCATCTCCTGGGCGGCCAGTTCTTTGGCCTTAACAATCGCATCGTTGACTGCCGCCGCAACAAGCGATTCCAGCATGTCTTTTTCCTCTGGATCGACCAATTCCTTTTCAATACTGATCGACACTATTTCCAGAGCGCCTGTGATTTCTACATTAACCATGCCCCCACCAGCGCTACCCACAACGGTCTTTTCAGCCAGTTCTTCCTGCACGGCCGCAAGTTTCGACTGGAAACCCTGCGCCTGTTGGAGTAAATCTTTCATGTTGAACAAGGGAACCTCCATATGGTCCATTCTAACTATTGATTTGTAGCCCGGTTATGACTTCATTAAGTTATATAATTACGATCAATGTCATTTTGCAACCTCCGACTCGAATTGA
>CAZGVM010000212.1:0-5096 GCA_964528855.1 uncultured Desulfomonile sp.
TTAGAACCAAATAACGCTGTTTTTAGAAGAGTTATTTTGATTAAATCTACTTTAGGATGATTATTGAGGTGATAAATTCAAAGGCACGGCATTTATTCGTCGAAGTATTCGAAAAAGCTTTTTGAACCGGACAAACTCACATAAAACAGGCGTAACTTACTGTAAAGGCAGTATAAAACACAAAGACTGGGGGAATGTTACGATTGTAATTTTCCACCAACAATCCAGTCCACCAACCGGCGGACATCAGGCAGGCATCAGCGACCTTTAGGATTCCTAGTGGCGCATTCGCATCTACCTGCCTTCTTTTCAGACATGATCCTATCCAGGATTTGCGATTTACCATGATTGTCGATGAGGTCATTTTCGATGTCCTTTAGGCTATATCCGAAGCAATAGCAGACAAGTTCGTTCTGGTCCGCATTGACCTGGCGTTCAGTCGGTCTGTGTTCCATTTCATACCTCCAGTGGTTTTTCCCCTCAGAAAGATGATTTACATCTCAGCATTCAATAGACTAGCGTGAGTGTTACGTTTAAAACTAAAAACACTTTAGCAGAATGGTTCATCCTTTATAGGACTTCATATCTACAACTACTTGACATACCCTGTAAACCCTCCACAAGCCAATGATGACGCAAACCTAAATTAATTTTATATGCCATATAATCAGGTTATTACAAATAGATATATCTTAATACAATAATAAGAAGAATATTTTTTTAAATATCTTGTTTAAAAATGTTGACATGATCTTAATAAAACACTAAATAGCTCGCAGAGAAAATAACCTTCTCAATCCTAATTTTCGACCATCCCGTGATGGTCTTTTTTTTTGGATACGTTTTTAGCAGGTTTTATCAGCGTTGAACGCAAGTGGTTGTGCTTTGAAACTTATCGAATTTTTTGCTTATCATCGTTTACCACGCCTGAGTGACGCGTCTCCAACAGTGTACATTATATTTGACAACATGCTTAACTCGTATCCAGGATTGCTTAAAAAGCCGGGTTTCAGTCTTTGGAGTCAAGCACTTTCCTCACGATCATCGCCATATCTTTCTTGAGCAATGGCTTGTTCATAACGGCATTGATACCGAGTTCTTTTACTCTGTCGGTAGTTAGAGACTGGGTCAGGCCCGAACATATAATAATAGGGATGTCCTGCCTGATGGACCTGACTTCTGTTGTCAATTCATCGCCTGGCATCCGGGGCATGGCCAAATCGGTGAAAATCAGGTCGAAATCGTTGGGATTGTCCTTGAATATTCTAAAAGCCTCGACTGGATCAGTGACGGCGACCACCCTGTAACCCAGACTTTCGAATATGGATTTGCCCACATCCGCAAGCGCATCATCATCATCAACTACGAGTATTTGCTCGTTACCGCCGGGTATCGACACGGTCTTTGGAGTCTCCGTCGCGCTCTTGGCAGGATCTTCCATTACCGGCAAATAGACACTAAAAGTAGAGCCCCTGCCTGGATCACTCTGAACTTTGACAAAACCGCCATGACTTTGAACAATGCTGTGGACTATGGAGAGCCCGAATCCGGTGCCCTCTCCCTTTTCCTTGGTAGTGAAATAGGGATCAAAAATGTGATCCATTACTTCGGGCGACATTCCGTGTCCTGTGTCCGCAACGCCGAGGAAAATATAGTCACCGGAAGTGGTGGGAATTCGATTGTACGCTGAATCCGATTCGAGACGGATAGACTTTAAACTGATCGTCAGAACACCCTTGGAGCCTTTCATTGCATGCGCGGCGTTAGCGCACAGGTTTATGAGCACCTGATGGATTTGAGTCGGGTCTCCTTCTATTTTGGGAAGATTGGGCTCGACGTGCTGTCTGATTTCGATGGTGGTCGGGATAGAAGCTCTTAGAAACTTGATACTTTCCTTTATGATCGGGGTCATATTGAGCGCTTGTCGTTCCGGCCTGTCCTGGCGACTGAAAGCGAGTATCTGTTTAACCATATCTCCTGCCCGGTTAGCTGCATCCAGAACTCTTTGCAGGTTGCCATGAACACGGCTGCCTTCTGGCACAGACTGCATAACCAGTTCAGTGTTGCCGGTGATGGCAAAGAGAATGTTATTGAAATCGTGAGCTATCCCTCCGGCCAAAGTTCCTATCGCTTCCATTTTCTGCGACTGAATGAGCTGCTTCTTCAGTTCAAGTTCTTTGGTCACATCTCGTGAAACGTTGACATAATTGATTATAACGCCTGATGAATCCATCACCGGGGATATAGTGCCTTCTTCATGAATCAGGGATCCGTCTTTTCTCCTGTTCACAATGACTCCCGACCATACCTCACCCCTCACTAAAGTGTCCCAGAGTCTTTGATAAAAGGCAGCGTCATGCTTACCGCTCTTCAGTATGCCGGGATTCTTCCCCAGCGCCTCCCCGGAAGTGTACCCCGTTATCCTTTCAAAGGCGGGATTCACATACTCTATGCTTCCGTTCCTGCCCGTTATGACAACGCTTTCATCAGTGGATTCGATGGCTGTGAACAGTCGTCTGCGAACTTCCTCGCTACGGAAACTTTCAGTGACGTCCTTGTCTACCCCGCGATAGCCGATCATTTTGTCATTGCTGTCCAGGATTGCCACCCCGCTGCTTTCTATTACAGCCACATCCCCATTCTTTTTTAGATTGTGGTTGATGAATCCTCTAAAAGACTTTCCCATCGCCAGCGAAGAGAAGGCCTCCTCCTTCAATTTTTCGGCCTCATCAGGCACAAAGAAATCATAGAAGAACTTTTTCCCAACCACTTCATCTACCGTGTAACCCAAGATATTTTCCACGACCGGACTGGAGTATGTGTACCGGCCATTTTGATCCACCTCCCAAACCCATTCCGCAGCGCTTTCCACCACCTGTCTAAAACGTAATTCACTCTCTTTGAGTTCTTCTTCCGCTTTTTTTCGGTCACTGATGTCTCTCATAAAACACAGCAAAGCCGGCTCATCGTCCCAAAGCATGAAAGAGGAATGGATTTCCACCCATTTGGTAGTCAGGTCGGAGCAGATAAAGCGAAATTCGATCTGAGGGGAAGCGTTTAAACCCAGAATTTGCGAACTAAAATGATTTTTAACAATTGATATGTCATCAGGGTAAACCACCTTGTCCAGATCCCCAATATTTAGCATCCCTTCATGAGAGTAACCCGTGAATATGGAACAGGCCGTATTGGAAAATTTTATGGAGCGATCCTGGAGCACAAAAATGGACTCACTGGTGTTTTCCACCATCTTCAGAAGTCTGAGTTCGGAACTCTCAATAGACCCCACCGTCTGAAGCCTAACTTCTTTTTCAAGTTTTTCGACTTTACAGCGCACCAGCGAGATTCCCATTATGAGCTGGTCTTGGGTTTTTTCGCGATCAGGCATGAACTGATTCCTTGGATTCTGAATGATTGTGACTGTACTCCTTGCGTCAGAAAGTAATCTGTAGGGTGCTAAATTATCTGAATTCAATTTTTATGGCCATCAATTTGATGGTCGATGTAATAATTTGTCCTGCAATGATCGCAGATTCAGGTGCGCATGATGTAACCCTAAAAGCTTTGAATGATTCCCCGATCGATCAAACCCCGCTTTTTGTGCCTGGACATCCTTAGTCCACAGGAATTTTCAGTGACTTTCTCGTGCCGGGAAACAGGCTGAAACTTTTTCTTCTCAGCAACATCTTAAAAAGCAAATACGATCATAAAGAGGTACTGCCGTGACAAAAATCGGAGATATACTAGCAGACAGGAATATAGCCATGATGATCGACTGGGATCTTCACCCGTTTGACGCGGTTACCCGTTATCTTGAATGGGGTACAAACTGGTCCAGAGGTTTGAACCACGCCAAGTCATGTAACGAGGAAAGCGCTTATTTCAAGATAGACGCCGTCTCTTCTCCCCCAAGGCTTTTTCTGGTGAAACAGAGTCACCATGATTATGAGATCCTCTTTGAAGTCGATGCTCCCCAGGATCTCATAGATGAATCAGTTTTTGAGTTTGCGTGCAAAAATAGGGCTTGCGGCATATCAGATGGACTGAGGACATGGTTAAAGACTGAAGCTTACAAGAAAAGCGAGATCAACTGAACACTATAACGTCTTCGATCTCAGGACATCCTTCACCACTTGTTAAAAAACGGAAGACCATCATGGAGCGTTGAATGGCTCCATTGTTGTGTCGGTAGCCATTCCTTATGTTCCTCTGTGCGCTGATCAATTTTTGTAATGGAGTATCCAATGGATTGTCACTGTAAGGATCATTTGCCGGGTAGTTGGCATTCTCACGATGACTGTGACTGCCACAAGAGTGAACATCCTACCTACAGTTTTGTTGTAACCAAGGTAATGGAACATGATCCCGGCACGAGAACCGTCTATATCTCAAGCGTCTTCATGGAAAAGCTCGAACTCACCGACGGCGACCCGGTCGAAATACTGGACGCAGGGGGGAGCATAGCCCAGGCGAAGCCTCATCCTAACGCTTGGATAGACTCACGAATGGTCTCTCTGGACAAACTCACCATGGAAGAAAACAAGTTTCAGTTATACTCTCAGGTGAAATTGAGAAAAGCGCTGTGTCCCGAGAGTGAACTGGTCACACTGGAAGCTCCTCAGGGATGTTCCATATCCAGACCTCAGCTCAGAACCATGCTGGAAAAGCTTAGCGGGGCCGTCATTGTGGGCTCCGGTAACCTCAGCCTCAAGGACAATAGAGGCGCCACAATCAGCTTCAAGATAATATCCACGGATCCTTGTTCAGTGTCCAGAATATCACCCAGAACGCGTGTCAGACTGGTGGATGAAGAAGGCAATGAATTTGTCTCGAGGGCGGACACTTCATTTGACGAAGTCGGCGGTCTTGATGAAGCCATCAGGAAGGTAAGAGAGGTCGTTCAATTACCGCTTCAGCACCCTCAGATATTTTACCGACTTGGAATCGATCCTCCGCGGGGAGTTTTGTTACACGGACCGTCCGGAACCGGAAAAACCCTTATAGCCCGGGCAGTGGCTGGAGAAACCGGATGCTGGTTTCGCAGTGTTATAGGCACTGAAATAATGGACAAACACTATGGGGAGAGTGAAGCGAAG
>CAZGVM010000213.1:0-5019 GCA_964528855.1 uncultured Desulfomonile sp.
AGACTATCAGGGAACTTAAAACGTTGACTCCTTCCTTAAAAATAATTGCCATGTCCGGAGAAGCGCAATTCCTTGATAAGATTTTCCTTGTTACATGACATTGATTTAGAATGGTTACAACTGTTTGTCATTAAGTCTGTTAAGAACTATTTCTTGACGGCGTCCTTGAGCGCCTGGGCTGCCGAAAACGAGGGCGCTTTCGTTTCAGGTATTTCCAGTTTCTCTTTGGTGCGAGGGTTCAAGCCTGTTCTGGCTTTTCTGGTGGCTACAGAAAACTTTCCGAAACCGGGAATGGCTACATCCTGACCTGAAACCAGAATTTCGGATATGGATGCGAAAATCAACTGAAGGTCATCCGCAGCCTGTTTCTTGCTTATGTTACCTTTATCAGCGATCATGGATAACAACTCTGCTTTGGTCATGTCTTTACCTTCCTAAAATAACTTAATCCTGAATTGACAAAAATTCATAAGCATCTATAAAGGACTCCGGTGTCAGGTGTCAATAAAAAACCACTGAAAGTTACTAAACAAGCCGTTGAATCCCAAAAAACCCCGTTTTGTCATCAAATGGGGTATGAATTGATCCAATTCGCTCGATTGAATCGCGCATGAGCCAAGATTTTCATGGCTATTGTTCGGCCGTTTAAGTGGCCCAATGATTGTCAGCATGAAAACATTGCCTATTGAGACTGGATTTTTTTGTCGATAACATCCACAATAAATCCGTCCCGAAACGACTGTAATAACGAAGACCAAGAGGAAATTATTCAAATGAATGTAACAAGAGAAAAAATTATTTCTCTGAAACAGACCCTATTCTCGGAAACCAGGAAATACCTGGTGTTGACGGCTTACATTTCCCTGGTCATGTTTGGTCTAAAAATTTACAAAAAGATGATTCTCGATGAGTTCCACATCAGCTATTTTCATGTCGGGTTCAGTCTTTTTGAGGCAATGGTCCTTGCAAAGATAATAATGCTCGGGGAGTTCCTGAGAATCGGGGAGAGGTTTAACCACAAACCACTGATCATTAAGACGGTGTATAAAGCCTTCTGCATGAGCTTGCTAGCCATGGTTTTCTCATTCATCGAATTTTCTGTTGAGGGCATCATAAGTTCGAGGGGATTCTCAGACATAATGACGGAAATAATTGTTAAAGGGCATCGAGAGATTCTCGCTCATACTCTGATAATGTTCATAAATTTCATACCATTGTTCGCAATATGGGAAACAGGCAAGTCTGCAGGCCAAAATGAACTCTGGGATTTGCTGTTTGTGAGCGGTAGGTCAGATTCGCCAGAGCGGTGAATACCAAGTAAGCAGGGCTTAGAAGTAAGCTTATAACCTTAAACCCTAATGAAAGTGACTATTAGATCCAGGCAGCTTATTTCATTTGTATAAATAAATTGATCTGGTCTATAGAAAGTTGCTGAAATCAACCTCTCGTCAATTTTTCATCAAATTTAGACCTGCACTCCGGACAAATGCCGTGTGTTGTCTGGATGTCCATGTGTTTGTGGAGATAGTCCTCTACTTTATGCCAGTAATCCTGGTCATCGCGAATTTTGTTGCACCAGGCGCATATTGGTAAAAGCTCCCTCAAATCACTGATTTCGATGTCGTCATCGATGATGGCCACTACAAATGTATTCCCATTATGTGTCAAGGGAATCGTTGATATTTTAAAATTGATCTTGCACGGTTTATGGTTTCTTACCACCTTGAATTCGCCCCGAGCCTTGTTGCACTTTTCTCCCTTGAAAGCGTTTTCTATGCTTTTTCTCAGCACGCAGTCACTGCAAAACTGCGTTTTCCCGCATTCCAGTCCGCTTCCAAATGAGTTGAAACAGTTGATTGCTTCACCGCATAGTTTGAGGAAGTTTTTCTCAGGGTCTTTACCCGTAAAATCCGAGGCCGCTGCATTGGAAAAAACTATTCTCAAGTCTCGATCAAACACGAAAATATTTGATGGGATCGCGTCGAGGAGGTCAGACAGGAAAGGAAGGTTGCTGAAGATAGTCTCCATTTGTAGAGAACTCCTGTTTCGGATCTATCCATGACACAGAATTTAAATCATGCAGATAAAAATCCAGAACATTTGAAAAGAAATTACATTTTTTGTTCCTGGAAATTGATTGCCTTGTTGTCTTTTGATTAGTCGATGACATACGCTAACGCTATATCAGGAACTTTGGCACACCTTGAGGTTCTCAAACGGATCATAGTCCGGCTGCAGCCGTTCCAGGATTGCGTCGCGGGTTTTGGTTATGAGTTCAGGAACATCTTTTTCCGTGAGTCCTTTGGTCAGTATAGGCGGACAAATTTCCAGAGTAACGCGTCCTGGGCGAAAGGCCAGCATTTTCTTGGGCATGATTTTGAAAGCGCCGTTACATACCACCGGCAAAATGGGTATGCCAGTCTGAACTGCCATCATGAAAGCGCCTTTTTTGAATTCTTTCAAGAAACCGTCAGGAGTACGCGTTCCTTCGGGATATATGAGGACTGACCAGCCATCTTTAAGTTTCTCGTCTTTTTCCCTGTTCAGTCTGGCTATCGATTCCGCAGTGTTTGATCTGTCCAGGCCAATGGCCCCTGTCGCCCACAAGGCCCAGCCCCAGACCGGCACCTTGAACAACTCTTTCTTGACAACCCACCGGAAACGAACAGGCAACGTCGATACAATTGACAGAATGTCCGCAACACCCTGATGGTTAGGAGTTATTATGTAAGAGGTGTTTGGCCTGATATTTTCGAGGCCGCTCAGCGACACCCTGATTCCCATGAGTTTGGAAACGATGATATTCCATACTTTCATAGTGTAAAAGGTGTACCTTCCGGGTTTGAACAACAACGCCACAATGAGGGCCGGGATTGTCATTATGGGGGTGATCAAGGTCACTCCTACAGCAGCCAGAGCCATCCTGAACATAGATTTTTTCGGACGATCCAATTTTTTCTCCAAAGTTGGGGATGATTGACTAGTGGCATAGAAGCCTTCTGATGGGACTCTAAAACAGGTAATCGGTAGATAACGGTAAATCGGATTCTGTTTAAAAATAAGTCCGGAAAATGTTTTTAACATTCTTTAGAAGTACAATTCAAGAATAACTTTCATTTGATGCGGCATGACGAAATTTACCGTTCATGACAGAAATGATCTAGCCGTTCCCAGAGCACGCTTTGGCAGATGAGAACGGGTCATAGTCAGGCCGAAGTTTTGAAAGCATCATGTCTCGAGTTCTTCTCATAAGTTCGGGCACATCCTTTTCTGTCAGGCCTTTGGTTAGAATAGGCGGACAAATTGTCAATTTTATGTGACCTGGGCGAAAAGCGAGCATTTTCTTTGGAAGGATCTTGAAAGCGCCGTTACATACCACCGGAAGGATAGGGATACCGGTTTGCACCGCCATCATAAAAGCCCCTTTTTTGAATTCCTGCAGAAATCCATCAGTGGTGCGAGTGCCCTCGGGGTAGATGAGAACCGACCATCCATCCTTTAACTTTTCGTCCTTCTCCCTGTTAAGTCGGGCTACGGCCGCAGCGGAATTGGACCTGTCTATGCCAATGGCGCCGGAAGCCCATAAAGCCCAACCCCAGACCGGTATCCTGTACAACTCCCTCTTTACCACCCCTCTGAAACGCATAGGCAGTGTAGAAGCAAGCGCAAGCATATCTGCAATTCCCTGATGGTTCGGTGTTACAATGTACGATGTGTCAGGCTGGACATTTTCAGCCCCTGTTAAGGAGACTTTGAGGCCCATCAGCCAGGATATGGCCTTGTTCCATACACGCAACAGGAAAAAATTGAATTTTCCCGGTTTGAACAATACAGCGGCAATTAAAGCCGGCGCTGCAAACAGGGGGGTTATTACGGCTACGCCAATCGCTGTGATAATCATTCTGATCGTGGACTTTTTGGATGGCATAAGGGATTACTCCGATACTGGAACTACTTCAGGAAGGGATGATCTTGATCGAAGACTGGACGGCAGATTTGCTGATGTTTAAAAAAGTAAATTCAACCTGGAAATCCCGTTCTTCTCCATTGATAATCTTTCATTAAACACTTTTTAATTCGGAATGACAAGGGATGGTCATGGCGGAGAGAGAGGGATTCGAACCCCCGGCGCCCTAACGGGCGCAATTGATTTCGAGTCAACCCCCTTCGGCCTCTCGGGCATCTCTCCGCATAAGGTTGGCAGCGGGTCTGCTGATCATGGTCTCAAACGCTGGAAGAATCTTTTCATAAGGCTGACGGCTTCGTCCTTCATGACACCGGAGACGACCTCGATTTCGTGGTTCAGTCTCGGGTCGCAGGACAGATCGAACAGGCCGCCGAATGCGCCCCAGTTTTTATCTTCCGCCGCATAAATGACCCTGGGCGCCCGCGCATGCAACAGTGCGCCTGCGCACATCACGCATGGTTCCAATGTAACATATAAGGTCGAATAGAGCAATCTCCAATCACCCAATATTCTCGAAGCTTCCCGGATGGCGAGAATTTCGGCGTGGGCCGTCGGGTCGTGATCTGTTTCCATTCTGTTATGGGCGCGGCTCACTATCTCATTTTCAATGACCAGAACGGCGCCTACCGGGGCCTCATCCAGTTCAAACGCCATCATGGCCTGGTCCATTGCCTCCAGCATGAATTTCTAATCCTATTTAGAAACAGGTCTTGGCAATGGACCGTTATTTTTTTCAGCCAACGATTGCGCCCTTGTCTGCTGAACTGACATGGGAAGCGTACCTTGCCAGATAGCCGGTGTTTACCTTGCGTGACGGCGCCTTCCACCCGGATTTTCTATGCGCTAATTCTTCCTCACTAATGAGAAGGTCAATTTTCTTACCGGGAATGTCGATAAGTATTTTGTCACCTTCCTGCACCAATGCAATCGGACCTCCGTGAGCCGCCTCCGGAGAGATATGACCAATTGCGGCGCCTTTAGTTCCTCCACTGAAACGACCGTCGGTTATTAGAGCAACTGATTTGTCGAGTCCCATTCCAACCAGGGCCGAC
>CAZGVM010000214.1:0-4991 GCA_964528855.1 uncultured Desulfomonile sp.
CACGGCTGTTGTGTTCTTCAGAACCGTGATAACTGTGAGCGGCCCACTGTTGCTGCAGGCTCTTAGGGGGCTTATAAAAGTTATGCACCTCATTGATCGTCACGCCTTTGTTGGCAAGGTGAAGGACCTCATTGTTGAGATTGGCATAGATATCACGCTGCGTTCGCATAACTTCCTGTATTCTGTCATTTCCCCAACGAGGCCAATTGTGTGAAGAGAACATCACCTCAGCTTCCTGGCCAAAAAGATAAAGCGCTTCATTTATTTTCTTGGACCACAACAGCGGATCACGAATCAGCGCGCCACGCAGCGTGTAAATGTTGTGAACCGTCCCCGTGATATTCTCTGCAGCCCAGAAAGCCTTGAATTCGGGAAACCATGTGTTCATCTCCGCAGGCGCCTCGGTGCCAGGGGTATTCTGGAACACCATTGTCACACCATCGATGGTAACTTCCTCAATGTCCTTCTCGATTATCCGAGTTGGCGGAATCAGGCCAATGTTGGCCAGAGCAACACCCTTGCCAATGGCCTGGTCCACGTGACCGAACGGGCTTCTAGGGAGGAGCGCTCCATACTGGTAAAACAGACGCCGGTTCATTGCGTTACCGGCATGGACATTCTCGGAAACAGCGTGTTCCATGAACCCCTTTGGGGCTATTATCGACACTTTACCACTCTGTACATCACGCTCATCCACAGTGCCTCGAACGCCTCCGTAATGATCTACGTGGGAATGCGAATAGACGACTGCTACAACCGGGCGCTGCCCCAGCTTTTCATTAATTAGAGCCAGCGCCGCTTCGGCTGTTTCTTTGGTGGTTAGCGTATCGAACACTATCCATCCTGTATCACCCTTGATAAAGCTCATGTTGGCGAGGTCAAAGCCGCGCACTTGAAAAATCTTGTCGGGCAACACTTCGTACAGGCCGTAAGACATGTTCAAGATGGCCTGTCTCTGCAAAGAGGGATGAATGGAGTCAAAGTCGTCGCCTTGAAGAAGAAATTCGTAATTGCCCATGTCCCAGGCAACATGTCCTGCCTCTGCCTTGATCTGTTTGTAGGGTGGCTCAGCAATGAAGCCCTTCGTGCTTTCACCAAAATCCCGCTGGTCCTGAAACGGGAGAGATTTTCGAAGCTCTTGCTGAAGTTCTATGGTGAACTTCGAAGGCATCTTTCCCTTTTCATGAAAATGCTTGATCGGGTTTCCGCCTTCGAGTTCAGGCAAGCCATCTCGCTTTGCGATGTTGCCGGACGTGTCGTCGTTCGTCATTTTCTGTTTTTCCATGAGGAGACTCCTTCTTAGTGGGATCCGTCATCAATGGTCACTCCGAAAAGGCTCTTACGATGTAGAGCGTTCATTGCTTACGAGTATTATACAGCCCTGGCCTGAATTTCTCGATGAAATCCTCATTTTTAATGATTTGGCACAACGATGATCTAAAATCAATTACAACACCGTTCGTGCCAATGCGCCATTGAGAATTCGATTCGATTATATATAAGCTTGAAGATACACTCGTCAAAAGGATGGCTGATGCCTGAGCTTATTTGGATGGAGCGGAGCTAGACGAACGAGGCAAGAGCCTAGTCTTTACGGGGCCCTACCACCTATACCCGTAAGTCTTGTAAAGGGGCCGGCATTGATCTCAAGAGCATTTTCATCACGACTAGCTTTACTCCGATTGTATCGCTATATTGGTGCAGGAGCTGCCATCAGATGAACCATATCAGTTGGGAATATCTGGTTGAATGGCATCAAAGGATGATAGGCAGGATTACCTTATCCATATGAAGATCAAGTCAAAGGCTCAGAGAGACCCCCCAGGAAGTCCTGGACAACTTGCCGCCTTTTCTTTTTTTGGATAATATTTTTCCTATCGGCGTTCGCTATTATTGACGTTTTGATTAGTAAGCAGTGAGCTATTTAATAGGATGCCCTCTTTACCAATTATTGTCCGCTTGCTCCTGACTCTGTATCTGATTGAGGTTCTCGATGTCACTACTCAAAACCCTTCGAGCTTATTGCAAATCCCGATCTCCGCTGGAATGGACGGTTTTACTCCTGATTGCCATTGTAGGGGTCACTGTTTCTTTTGGGGTATATCATGGTGAAATGGCAGCAGAAGAATCCGTAAACAGACTCAACTTTGAAATTGCCGCCAATCGAAATCTCTTGTCACTGATGGAGAGTGTTAGTGATATTGAGGCTGCATTCGGTTCGTTGCAAGATTTTTATCATGCATCTGCTGAAGTTACGAGAAATGAATTTGGCATTTTCGTGAAAAGAATGCTGAAACGGAATCCGGGGCTGCAGGCTCTGGAATGGGTCCCCAAGGTCACAAACGACGCGTTGTCCCGTTTCGTTGATACAGCCCTTAAGGACGGTTTGTACAATTTTGAAATCAAGGAAAAAAACTCTCAGGGGAAACTCATCAAACGCTCGGAGCAGACCGAATACTTTCCGGTTTATTATTTGGAGCCATACCAGGGCAATGAACCTGCCCTAGGGTTTGATGCCGCTTCCGAACCCAGAAGGCGTGCAATTCTGGATCGGTCACGGGATGCAGGGCTGGTAATTGCCACGGAACAGATCAGACTTGTTCAAGAAAAAGAAAGTCAATTAGGATTTGTAGTTTTTGTCCCAGTCTATTTGAAGGGGGCTTCGACCAATACTGTAGAGGAACGGAACAACAACCTTCAGGGATTTTTTGTGGGGATTTTTCGAACTGCGGATTTTTTGTCCCAGCGTTTTCCGAAGCAGAATTCCGATGGCATTAGCCTGTGCGTATATGAACTATTGGCTCCAGGATCAGAGCAGCCAATATATTGTGGCATTGATGTGAACAGAACTGACTCATCATCAGACATGAGGAAAGAGTCAGATTCGCTGTCTCGGTTACATGTGGAAAAAGAGTTTGATATTTGGGGGAGAAAGTGGCTAGTCATATGCGTACCGGAACCCGGAAGTCCTCGGTGGCTAACAAATACCAAGACACCTATTTTCAGCCTTATTGGGGTTCTTGCACTGACTGGAATGGTCCTGACCTATGTGTCATTCCTTCAGAGAGGTAAAGCTGCATCCATTGAGCTTGCCGAGACCCGCCTCATGGCTCAACATGACTTGGAAACTCAGATTAAGGCTCGGGAAGCAGCCTTGGATGCCTTAAATCAAAATAAGGAACTGCTGAACACCGTGTTGCAGGCTGCCTCGGTTGGTATTGGTTTGATCAAGAATAGGGTTATTCAATGGACTAACGATGCCATGGGACCACTGACGGGGTACTCGCCGGACGAATTACTTGGGCGTCCATCTAGAGAATTCTATGCTAGTGACCAAGAATATGAGCGTGCGGGGGCATTGACGTATTCAGAGATAACCGTCAGGAGTAAGTCCACAATTGAAACCCTTCTTCGAAAAAAGGACGGAACTGTTGTGGAGGCCTTGATGAATCTATCAGCAGTTAACAAAGACGACCTTTCAGCCGGGGCTGTTTTTGTTCTTATGGATATTAGTGAGTCAAAGAGCATGGCCAGACAGCTTGAGGAAAATGTCTCACGCATGGAACGCGCTGAAATAGCCGCTAAATTCGGCAACTGGGAATTGGACTTAATCTCCAATAAAGTCAGAGGTTCAAAAGGAGCCCTCCACATCTATGGTTTATGCCAGGATGAAATGGACTTGGATGCCGTCAAGAAATTCCCATTACCCGAATACAGAGCAAAGTTAGATGAGGCTTTGTCAGCACTAATTCACAACCAAAAACCCTACGACATCCTGTTCAAGGCTGTGCGACAATCGGATAACAAAATCGTAGATATCCATGCGACTGCGGACTTCCACCAGGACATCAATGTCGTTTGGGGGGTGATTCAAGATGTCACCGAGCAGAAACAGGCGGAAGAAGCTCTTCGAGAAAATGAAGCCAAGTTCAGAAGTTATGTTGAATCATCTCCGATAGGGATATTCGAAGCTGATGCTGCCGGTAAAATACTTTCAACAAATAGCGCTTATGCAAAGCTCTTCGGGCATTCCATCAATGAAATGCTCGGAAAAAATATCATGGACCCGGTAGTCGATCGACACCTGGCTCATTGCATTGAAGCCTATGAATCTCTTAAACATGCTGGTCCTGTTTCTGCAGACATGGAGGTGATAACGGTTGGAGGTGACATAATCTGGTTAACTGTCACGGCAGTCAAACTCTCTGATGACCGTTATCTCCTGTTCAGTCAGAATATTACAGATAGAAAAAAGGCCGAAGCAGAACTACAAGCTTCATCAAATGAAACACTTCAACTGATGAAGAGTATGACAAATGGCTTCGTGGTGTTTGAATCAGTTCTTGATGAGGCGGGGGAATTTGTGGACTGCCGTTATTTGTATACTAATGACGCATTTGACAGGATATTAGGTATTGATGGAAAAGGACTTATAGGTAAGACGGTTTATGAAGTCTGGCCGGATACGGAAAAAGAGTGGATAGAAAACTTCAAAGATGTAGCCCTGTCCGGACTAGGAAAATCTTTTGAACTGTGCCATGCGCCTATGAACAAGATTTACTACTGCACCGTCTATAGACCATGGGAATCTAATGACCGGTTTTGTTTAATATTTGAAGATATTACCGAGAGAAAACGAGCCCAAGATGAAGTCTTTGAAATGGAGAGAAAACTTCTCCAGTCACAAAAACTGGAAAGTCTTGGTGTTCTCAGCGGTGGTATTGCCCACGATTTCAACAACCTCCTTGCTGTAATAATTGGAAACATAGAGCTTGCTCAGGAGATTGATTTTGATTCCGCTGAGAAAGCACTTTTCCTGGAAAGAGCAATGTCGGCTTCCATGAAATCCGCTAGCCTGGTCAGACAGATGCTTGATTACTCAGGTAGAGGCGCCTTCGAGTTGAGCGAAGTCAACCTTTCGGAACTGGTTGAGAACAACATTGACATGTTCCGAATGACCGTTCCCAAGACCGTGAATCTCAAGGTAACCA
>CAZGVM010000215.1:0-4975 GCA_964528855.1 uncultured Desulfomonile sp.
AATCTGATTATGCCCAGATGATTGAAGAGGCCCAACAAGCCCTTGATTTGGCTCCCTCTGTAGGATCGATGACGCCGGAAGACCTTCAGACGCTTGATGGAACATTGTTACGTCTGAAAAGGAGATATTCCGCTGTTTCTGGCATTGACTTCTTTGGAGCGCCAGGAAGAGAGGAAATCCTCAGACTGCTGGAAAAAATAGAATCCGTCTTGTCACAAGTGAGATCTAACAACCGCATTAAGGACACAGGCGCCGAAAGTTTTGACTTGAGCGCATACAGGGGCCGTACATGGGTCACACGTAAGGGGGTCTACATTGACAGGATGGCAAGCGCCTGGCTGATTCGTCGATTTATCGACCCCGCGGCTTCTTTCAGATTCGTCTCCGAACGTTCATATCGTTCGAAGGAAGGAGAGTTAAGATTTTGCATGTTTGACGGTGAATTCACCCACGAAGGCGACAAGTGCACTTTCGAAGTACTGGTAGAGCGTTTTTTAATCAATAACAAAGCCGTCACCGAGATAGCCAGGATCATTCATGAACTCGATCTCAAGCAAACCCCTTTTCGGATAGACGAAAGCGCCGGGGTATTGGCTCTTATTGATGGAATGGTTGCAACTGTCAAATCCGATGATATGAGGCTGGAGAGAAGTTCAACCATGTTCAACGACCTTTATGAAAACTTTCGAAGAAAATGACCAAAGATGAGGAATGTGCCATGCCAAGCATAGAAAAACATGCTGAAACAAGTCGAAATCGCACGGGCAGGGATTATCTGGACCTGCATGAATGGATTGACAAGGATCCCCTAACCAAAGTGGAACGTCACGGCATAACCAAAATTCATGAATACGGCCAGATGATGCTGGACAAGTATGGCAGCGAGGGTCTTCAGGAATATCTCCAACATATCCATGACGATCTCCTGGCACGATTCGGCCACGTGAAGGAAGATCTAGAGAAATCAGTTCAGGATACGCTCGCTTATTTCGGAGTCTCAGCCAGGCCCAGCAAGGCGTTGTCATCTCAGTATGAAACACTTCTTGCAGACCTGGAACTACTGAGCCAAGCCGGTGTTGTTCCGGACGACGTGATTCATTGCCAGAGAGTATGTCGTAAAGCTCTTGAGATAGCTTCAAAAATTAACAAACCGGTAAATTATGATCTGATCGCCAGGGGCGGACTGTTACATGACCTTGGCAAAGCGAAAGGGAGAGCTGATGATCATGGGTATCTTGGAGCAGAGATTGGCAGATCAATGGGACTGCCAAAGGAAATTCTAAGAATAATGGAAACTCACGTCAAAGCCGGATTAACATCGGAAGAAGCCAGGGAGGCTGGTATACCGGCGAAAGACTATACTCCCGAAACCCTGGAAGAAAAGATAGTAGTCTATGCGGACAAACTGGTAGACATAATCTACTCCCCTGATCAGGTAGTTTCGTCGGAAACGGAAGCTGAAAACCGTTTTGTCGAGATACTGACAGCACATCCAAATCTGGCCAAGAGTCAGGAGGCTGCTCAGAGACAGATCAGGAACCATCTGGAAATACAGTCCATGATCAACTCTATCTAATCAGATTGCGGAGGCTCGAGATGAAAGCCACTGATGATTCAAGTAAACACATCGTGAGCACGTTTGGTGGTCTTTGCGCTGTGGGTTTTCTGGCTCGGGCCTCTTATGGACTCGCCAGAACCCCTGTGTTGGCTCTGTTTGCCGCTTCCTTCGGAGTAGGTCCTGAAGCTATAGGATTCGCAGTTGCCATATCAACCGTAACTGGCATTTTTTTTAAAATGCCTGCCGGTGTTTTGTCGGATGTCATTGGAAGGACCAGGACACTCTTCATTGGCCTGGGTGTTTTTGCCGTAGTCCCGTTTGCATATTTGTTCGTAACTTCTTACGAAGCCCTGGTTGTGGTGAGATTTTTTCATGGATTCGCCACTGCAATTTATGGCCCGGTGGTAATGGCGGTAGTGATTGGGGTCGCCGGAGATAAAAAAGCCGAAATGCTTTCATGGTTTTCATCCGTGACCATCATAGGAAACCTTATTGGAGCCCCGCTGGGCGGTTTTCTGCTAACGTGGATGTCAGGAGACCAAACGCCGTCCCTAATGGATTTCCATATCATTTACGGGATAGTGGCCGCGTTGGGGATGTCATCATTAATCATTGCCATCTGGGTCATGCGAGGTAGGTGGGACAGTCCTCAGTTCGGAAGTGGACGAACCATCAGCGCCGTTTTTATGCAGTTCAAAAATGGCGTAAGGGAGATACTGTTCGATAGACGGGTACTTTTGACAAGCAACATGGAAGGGATTCAGAACCTCTCCGTTGGGGCGCTTGAGGCCTTTTTGCCAATATATTCCGTTTTTGTCTGCGGCTTCAGCGCGTTTGATGCCGGTCTTCTGTGGGGTGTTCAGATTGCAGCAACAATAATTTCCAAACCTGTCATGGGAAGGATGTCCGACAGACATGGCCGGGGCAGGCTACTTTTCTGGGGTATGTTCGTATGCGCTGCCCCTTTTGCTTTAATTCCCTGGTTCAAGGATTTGAACATGTTGCTTTTGCTTGCTGGTGTTTTCGGTTTAGGGGAAGCGATAGTGACATCTTCGGCCGCAGCGCTGGTTTCCGATTTCTGCCGTGAAGACAATCTCGGTTCAGCCATGGGTACATTCGGGACCATATTCGATGTGGGACACGCATCAGGACCGATTCTGGCTGGTTTTCTGATAGGGATTGTTGGAAGTGGAGTTGATTACAGGATACCATTTGCTATAATAGCCTTAATGTTGGTTGGGGCCGCAGCGGCCTTTCGAATAGGTGTGAAGTCTGACTGATTTTATAGACATGAAGAGCCAAGGAGTCGTTTCATAGCTCATGTTGATAGAAAATTATGATCTGAAAATCGAGGTAGCTGACCACAGCGATCAGGTTTTTGAATATGAGGCCATTGCCCATCTGGATGTCGATATTAGCGCTGCGCTTCCCTACCTGAATGCAGAGTTGAAAAGCGGCACATATTTCACTGACGGGCCGGCCTTCTCATGGAGAAAAGGGAGTCACAAAATAGGCTTCTGGTCAGGCAAAATTGCGGCAGACCACCTTGAAAGCCGTGAACAGGCCAAAGAAATCATTGATGAATTGATAAAGCTTGTTAATGATATATGTGACCGGCGAGCCGGCATTCAACCGGATGTAACCACCCACGAGAAAAGGCAACCCCTTGAGCTGTTCAAGTTGATGCCCAAGACCAACTGTAAAGTTTGTGGAGAGAACACCTGTTACAATTTTGCGATCAAATTGGCGTCTGGCTTGCTTGAGCTTGGACAGTGCAGCCCAATAATGGAAGAGGAACAATTTGCCTCCCAGCGATCCACCCTTGAGAACCTGCTGGCAAAAAAACGACCTCTGCTGTGATACGCCAGTCAACATGGTCAGCACAAACATACCGTCCTGAGGTTCAAACATTGTGAGGTTTCCTAAAAGAAAAAAGCCAACTACCGGTAATGTCGGGCAGATTGTTTCAGAAGCCAGACGCTTACAGGAAAGCAGAGAAAACACTTATCGAGAAAAGGCTCTCAAGCTGTTTCCTCTGGTTTGCGGAAGATGTGGACTCGAGTTCACCGGAAAGTCCCTAAAGGAACTTACTGTCCACCATAAGGATCACAATCACGACAACAATCCGTCAGACGGAAGCAATTGGGAACTTCTATGCGCCGCCTGCCATGATCGTGAACATTTTCAGCAGTTACGTGATTCCCCTGAGGTTGAATCGCCTGTTGACAGCGACAACGATCCAAATTACGCATACAGGCCTTTTGCCAATTTGGGTAATTTGATCAAGGAATGACATCTACATAATACGCCAACAGGTTGACAATGCCGATTGTAGAAAATTCGGGTTACTGCGCGCCTCTTTTGTTAAGGAACGCCCATCTTCAGACCGTTTACCCGTCCATGTTCAGAAAGGTGGAGGGAGTAAATTATACTCGAGAGCGTCTAGTGACCCCTGACGATGATTTTCTGGATATTGACTGGTCCAGGGTCAATTCCAGAAGGCTCGGTATTATCCTCCACGGTCTGGAGGGTGACTCATATCGTTCCTACGTCAAAGGAATGGTAAAGGCCATAAATCGCAAAGGCTGGGATGCTGTGGCGATTAATTTCAGAGGCTGCAGTGAAGAACCAAACCGTCAGTCCCGTATGTATCACAGTGGAGAGACTCAGGATCTGGCTCTGGTTATCAATCATGCCCTTTCGGCCGATTCTTACGATGAACTGGGCCTCATAGGATTCAGTCTCGGTGGGAATGTAGTCCTGAAGAGCCTTGGAGAATCGGGAAAGGGCATAGACTCCAGAATCAAGGCGGCAGTCGCTATTTCGGTTCCTTGTGATCTTAAGGCTTGTTCCGACAGATTGGAGCAATTAAGCAATCGTGGCTATTCCAGACGTTTCCTCAGAATGCTTAGAAAAAAGATTACAGACAAAACCAATGTATATCCGGGCTTAATTGACGCTTCCCGTCTTGCTTGCGTAAACACACTGAAAGAATTTGACGAAGAGTTTACTGCCCCTCTTCATGGCTTCAAAAACGCAGACGATTATTACCGCCAGTCATCATCGAAACAGTTTCTCCACAACATCAGCATACCTACACTTCTGCTGAGTTCTGCTGATGATCCCTTCCTGGCTCCAGAATGCTATCCGTCTGAAATTGCCTCAAACCACAAATGGCTACATCTTGAGTCGCCGCGGCATGGTGGACATGTAGGTTTTGTAGCATTCAACGATCAGGATGAATACTGGTCGGAAACAAGAACAGCCCGGTTCATTTCAGTTCTCTAGTCTTAAACTTACCTTTGGCTGGCAAAAATGTTTCCACATCGCCGGACGCTTTCCGATCTGGAAAAGGTTTAAACGGTGGCGGTCCCAATCTCGGGACGCCCTTAACGGAGTTTTGATTATGAAGTCTTT
>CAZGVM010000216.1:0-4965 GCA_964528855.1 uncultured Desulfomonile sp.
ATTCGATGCAACGGGCTATGGCGTCCGGTAGGAACGCGGGTGAGTCTGTGTCAAAGTTTCTTGGCCAGGTCGTGGCCCAACAACATCAATAATGGTTAGCGAGTAAGAAATGCCTCTAATAGACTTCCATGTTCACGCTGCGCCCGCAAGATTATGGAATCCATGGGTAAATGAATATTTTGAACTCTCTAATCCGGAGTTTCTGAGACGTTTTTATGAAACTCTGACTCCTCAGGAATTCAACGATTTCCTGATTGAAGAGGGTATAGATTACGCCGTATGCTTGGCAGAATATGCGCCCAGGGCCACCGGGGTGGTGACAAATGAGTTTTTATCCGAGTTTTGTGGTGATTACAACAGGTTAATACCATTTGGATCAATCTGCATGTATGAAGGGCCTGAGCCGGAAATACAGGTGGAGCATTGCGTGAAGACCCTTGGCTGCAGGGGCCTGAAGTTACTTCCGTCTTATCAGCATTTCTACCCCAACGATCCCAGCCTTATGCCCGCCTATGAGACGGCTCAGTCGCTTAAGATCCCCGTGATGTTCCATACCGGAACTTCCATTTTCAAGGGGACCCGAATCAAATACGCCGATCCATTACTGCTGGATGATATCGCTGATGATTTCCCAGAACTGGTCATCATCATGTGTCATGGAGGTCGCCCATTCTGGTATGGTCAGGCTGAGTGGATGCTTAGGCGACACAAGAATGTCTACATCGATTTATCCGGAGTTCCTCTGAAAAAGATACCGGAAATATACCCGCATTTTGAAAAGCTGTGTCACAAGTTTGTTTTTGGGAGCGACTGGCCGACGTTTTCTTCCATATCCCGACTTGCTGATGTTCTTCGAAAGCTGAATCTGTCGGAAGAAGCCCTTGAAGCCATCTTGTGGAAAAACGCAGCTCGCTTGCTGGGACTCAATTTCTGACAATCTGAAACATAATAGGTATTTATCCATAGAGATGTCTGTTCTTGGGACACTACAGTCCCGACTTGCGCTCCAGTTCCAGGAAGCCGTTTGAGATGGTGTTCATTCGCTTTCTGTTTACCCTCATGTCATAATAACCTACTCTGGAGGCCGACCTGAAATGAATGACCTTTTTTGAGTCATCAAGGACTAACTCCACATCATCTACGAATCGGAAAACAGCCGAGGTAAAAGTTGCGGCTATATGTCCGGGCCGGTTTTCGGTTATCTTGGCGCCCGGCATCGATGATATGACCGCAAACAGTAACTCCTGAGCCTTGGACACTGAGCCTTTGTAAGTGATTGGGTCCATCCTGTTACGATCTATAGAACTGGTGGTCGAGACACAGTTAGGTCTATCCGGACACTCTTTCAGCAATGGAACTTTTTGCGCCACAGCCTCACTCCATAAAAATGAGAGGATTATAAAGCCACAATGAACAATCCTCCAAAAGTCTGTTTTACTCCACAATATCGATGACATAACAATCACACTTTTGATTCTGGAAGTTTTTCTGACACGTCTGGACTAAAACCTCCTCGCTCCTTTTTCAGCCATCGGGAAACATTTGGATTATTTTGAACAATAATCATCATTCGGGGACTGATTCAAGGAATCATTTTTTTCCCATGTAAGAGATCGAATGGGAAGAGCAAACTCGATCCCTTCTTTTTCAAATTTACGCATTATTTTTAGGCATCTGTCCTGACGCCACGACTGATAATCCCACCAGATTGCCGGCCAATACCAGGCAGAAACGCTGATGTTGGGACCACAGTCGTTGAAACCGTTGAAAAATACGCGCGGAGGCTGGTCCGGTCGCACATGTTTTTCATCGTTCAAGATTTCGGATACAATCTCAACAGCTTTAGCTACCTTTTCAGGCGGAGTGTCATGTCTCAGTCCAATATTTGTGTTCCACCTTATCGTCTCACGTCGCCCAACATTTTCCACACCGAAGTTGATGGCCTTTTCATTGGGAATTGAAACCAGGGCCCCATCCAAAGTTCTGATCAGGGTGCTCCTGAATCCGATGGACTCAACAATTCCCTCGTACTTGTCCAACCTTATGTGATCACCCACCTGAAAAGGACGATCAAAAATTATAGTCAGGGTTCCGAAAAAATTGGAGATTGAGTCTTTGGCTGCAAGAGCCACGGCCAAACCGCCAAGGCCCAGGGACGCAAGCAATGGTCCCACCTCCAACCCCGTCAGATTCTGGACCAGGAAAATGGCTCCAAGAGTGACAATCAAAATTCTCAGGGATCTCCCAACTATGGCGACTAGTAAATCATCAACATCCTTTTGTGAAGAAACCCTGTTAATTAATGGCCTCTCAATTGAATGCAAAAGGCTGTAAATAAGCCATAGCACTACGACTGTGCCTAGAAGATCGGTCAGCCCTCCGGCAATTGTTCGAACAGGATTTCGCAGACCCGGACTGGCAAAATGTTCAAATAGAGGCGATACGGCGGCATAAATCCCGTAAACCAGAATAAAAAGGCTTAATGGCTTTCTGGAAGCGTCCAGAAGGAGAAGTTTCCATTTTGTTTCTCGATCATCGCCACCCGAGCGACTCAATCGCCTTATTATGAACCAGTTTATGCCTCGCTCCAGCAGAACTACCAAGGTTAGGGCCAGAATCACTGCCAACAGTTTAAACCATGTGATTCCCCAGAAGGCTTCGGTCCAAACCCAACTACCCCATTTCAGACCTAGCCTGAATTCGATCTCGTCCACTTTCTTGCCAACTTTTTGCGCCGCCTCGTCTATGCGCTCGGTTTCGAGTGGGGCAAGTTTTTCTCCCGGAAGGGGCAATATACCTGTTGGTTCAGGGCTTTTTGCAGGAACTGAAACCGACTCGGTTTTACCCCCCACTTGAACTTTGACTTCCGGGACGTCTTTTCCGTCTGCTTTTTTTACCTCAACGGTAATTTTTGGCGGGGCTGGCGATTCCTTCTGATCTGCATTCTTTTCAATTTGCTCATTTTTTGGGGGGACCTGTTCGCCAAATACGCCAACCGGCACAAACAACAGCACAATAGCCATAAAATTGATTAACCGGTAAAGATTGCCTCTGGAGATGTCCCTTGTATTCCAATTAAAGTTGCGACGACCCATGAAGTCCGTGTCCTTTGAAACCCCGTCAATGCTGAGCTAGGAGTAATCTCGAAAATAGCAAGTTCAAAAAGGCGACAGTCAATTTTCAGAAATGAACTGGCGCAAACTCTGGTCTTACACAATCTTAGCAAGAGCACAGAGCATTTTCAATGAAGACGCATTGGCAGGATATTCATGACTTTGAGGTATCGAATGATTACCTTTTGGCGGGAATTGTAAAAACTATTATGACAGATCAAAAATTGTTATGAAAATTCAGAACAAGGTTTTAAGATGATGTTCATCAGAACTGGCTTGAACGAACCTTAAAAACTGCATATGTCACCATGCTGCTCCGGCGCGGCGCTTTTCAGCATGAGGACTTTCCCATGTTAAGCAAAGGTCGGCTTGATGATTCCAACCACTCCGGAAAAAGCTCGGGGGGTTCTGCGCCCGACGAGACTCCTGCGATCGACAATAACACCCTTATCGATTATTATACAAAATTATGGCCCTACTACTGGATTGAGAGAATCGTTTCCAGGGCGCCCAGGTCAATAACATCCCGAATACAATCTTTATACTCTTTTAAGAACAGGCTTCTTCTTGCGACACTTTTTGTGGTTTCAGGGGCATTGGTGGTAATAGGAATCCTGCTGCAATTGCTGGTATTTCCACGTGTGAGCCTGGATTCCAGAATTATTCAGGATATAAAAGTAATACACTTCGTTTCCAGCGTGGTGGTGATAATCCTGGGTTGGCTTTTCATTGACCGGCTCTGTAAATTGATCACATTACCCCTTCGAGAATTGACGAAAAGAGCGGATGAGGTTAGCCGCGAAAAATCCATTGAAAACATACTGGCCTTTGAAGGGACTTCCTCGATCAAAATAGACTCTTTTCGGGATGAGCCTGAACGATTCTCCTTATCATCGCATGACGAAATTTATAGACTCACTACCTCTTTTAACCGGATGTTGACTTTGCTGAAGGCGACTGAGGCGCGAATCAGAGACTCTGAATCCCGTTATCGATTCCTGTTTGATCATGTGCCATCACCAGTATTTGTAATTGATGACAGAAGTTTACGGATTCTGGACATCAATGCGCGGGCAGTTGAAGAGTATCAGTATTCGGGAGATGAACTCCGAACGATGAAATTTTCTGATCTGGCGGTGGAAAATGATCGCGACCAAACACGGGGAGTTCTCCACAAGCTGATCTATTCGGAAGAGGAGTTCCCTCCGGTCATCCAGCACCAGAGAAAGGACAGTTCAATCTTTACTGTTAATTTTCAGGCTACCCAAGGAACGTATCAAGGCCGGCCGGCCATCATAGCTGCCGTATGGGACGCCACTGAAAAGCTTGAAAAACAGGCCCGTCTGATTCATTCAAGCAAAATGTCCACATTAGGGGAGATGGCGACAGGTATTGCCCATGAATTAAATCAGCCGCTATACATCATCCGACTGGGTTGCGATTATCTCACCAAAAAGATCAAGTCGGGCAAACCCGTTTCTGGAGAAGAACTGGACAAGGTATTGAAGGAACTGACGACCAGTGTCGATAGGTCAACCCGGATAATAAACCACCTCAGAGAATTCGGAAGAAAATCGGATGACAGCATGACCCCCACTGACATAAATCAGGTGATTCAAAATGCTGTCAGCCTTATGGGAAAACAACTGGAGACAAAGTTCATAGTATGTGAGTTGCATCTTGATCCTTCAATCCCAAAAATTTTAGCCAACCCAAACAGGCTTGAACAGGTTTTTTTGAACCTGTTGGTCAACTCCAGGGACGCCATTCTTGGCAAAGAGGATTTGAGAAAAATTGGCGCATGTGACGAAGATGCCGAGTTAATAAGGATCCAGAGCGCTTGCGACTCGCA
>CAZGVM010000217.1:0-4944 GCA_964528855.1 uncultured Desulfomonile sp.
TTGACATCGTTGGTGTCAAGGAAGCCGATGTAATTGACGTACCCAGAGAACTAACCAGGCATGGGAAAAGAGCCGCTGTTGACATTCATCGTGGACCCGCCCAGCACACGAACGGTTTTTACAACGTTCTGGGTTGGATGACCATCAACATGCTCCTTGGAAACTATGACGCCAAAGGTGGAATGGCAAAGGCGACCACTTACGACACCATGGGTAAGGGCAAGCTTTTTGAATTGGGGATCAACCCAGGAAAGATGGGCTCTTTTGGTATTAGTTCTATCAGGCATGGGGTGGATTATGAAAAGACCACACTGTTCAGCGGTTATCCTGCAAAACGGAACTGGTATCCTATTAGCAGCGACATTTACGAGGAGATTGTCCCCTCGATCGGAGACGCTTATCCATATCCTGTAAAGGCTTTATTCCTATACATGGGCGCTCCGACGTATTCATTGCCTGCCGGCCAAACCAATATCAGGATCCTGTGCGATCTGGGAAAGTTACCGCTGTTCATCAGCAGTGACATAATGGTTGGAACCACATCGATGTATGCCGATTACATTTTTCCAGACCTCTCCTACCTTGAACGCTGGGAATTCCAGGGGAGTCATCCAAGCATGACCTGCAAGGTTCAGCCGGTAAGGCAACCTGCAATGGCCCCAATTCCAGAAAACTGTAGTGTTTTCGATTCCGAGATGCCGATCTGCTTCGAGAGTATGCTGTTTGGTATAGCCGAAAAGATGAATCTCAGAGGATTTGGTAAGGACGCCTATGGTCCCGGGCTTGATCTGAAGCACTATGATGATTTCTATATCCGGGCTGTGGCTAACCTGGGCTTCGGTGAAAAACCCGATGGCTCCGATTCTGTCCCGGATGCGGATGAGAAGGAAATGGATATTTTCATCAAGGCGCGTCGGTCATTGCCCAAAACCGTTTTCGATCTGGACAGGTGGAAGAAAATTGCCGGAGAGAAAGCCTGGCCAAAGGTGGTCTATGTCCTAAACCGCGGAGGCCGTTTCGAGGATCATGACAAAGCCTACAAAGGTTCAAAGTTGGCGCATCCATATGGAAAGCTGCTCAACATGTATCAGGAAAAAACGGCTGCCACGATTCATTCGGGGACAGGAAAAAAGAACGCCGGATACGCCCAATATATCCCAATCATGGACTATCATGGCAAAGAACCGAATGATCTGAGAAAGGGCCATGATCTTGTTCTGATAACTCACAGGTCAATCGTTCACACAAAGAGCAGAACCATAACCAACCAGTGGCTGCATCCGTTAATGCCGGAAAACCATGTGCTGATCAATCCTGTGGACGCAAAGAAGTTTAACCTGAGAGACGGCCAGAAGGTGAAAGTAGTGAGCGCCACCAATCCGAGCGGTGAATGGGATTTAGGAGCCGGCTCAACGAAGCCCATGGTGGGTTTGCTCAAGTTTACCCAGACAATGCGACCAGGGGTGGTAAGTTTTGCATTGGGATTCGGCCATTGGGCCACAGGGGCGGCAGATTTCTCCGTCGATGGTATCACAATCAAAGGAGACGCCAGGCGAGCCACCGGCATTCATGCGAACGCCGCTATGTGGATCGATCCCGCCCTGAAGAATACCTGTATGCTGGACCCGGTCGGCGGAAGCGTGAGTTTCTATGACACGCACGTCAAACTGGTTCCGGTGGGGTGAAAGGGCTTCCCTCACAACCGTAGGTTTTTCAAGTTCTAAAGCAAAAACAGCCTCTGGGCCTTGTCACATGTTCTTACCGATGCTGTGACCTTTCAGAGGCTGTTTCAACCATATTCGGATTTACCTATTTCTGATCGAGGCTAACTCGTCTTTTTATATTGTGGAGCGGGTAAACGTCTCCTGGTCTAGGTTGATATCTGAGCGAAATTTCCAGATCCACAGCAACAACTCCATGAGGCAAGGGAATTTCCATGGTTTCTTCCTTCGGGGCAAAAGGTTGAATGCTCGTGTCCCTTATAAACCCTAATTTCTTGTCGGGCCCCAAGACCATGTGGTTTGACCTGGAGTCAGTGGCTTGGGCCATATATATTCTGGAGCTTTGAAATATTTTCTTTCCGTCAGGAGCGCTTGCGGTCACATCCAGGACCACTTCTGTCTTGGATGGTCAACCGTCCGGAATGCGATGGCCGGCCTTGTTGGTAATTCTTGTGTTCACTACCACCATCGGTCTTACATCGCCCTCTTTTGGCTGGAAGGAGTAAGCCAGAGTCCGGACCTCCATAGGAAGAGCATCCTTCATTCTATTCGACAATTCAACTCGATCATTGAAATTGGGGGGCATGTAGTGATCGCCATCTTTCATGTGGCATTGCTGACATGTCTCAGTTCCTCCGGATGGGACGTAAGCGTGTAAATAACTTCCATAGAGCGTGGCGCACTGGATCGGAGTTTCAAATTCCAGGTTAGGACCGAGTCCATGACACTGCCCACACATTAAAGAATTCTTCAGCAGAGGGCTTTTTTTTACCGGGAGACCCGGATGATCCTCGATGTCTCTGTTCCCGTAGATTACTTTTTTCTGTGGCGCTCCATGGACGACTGCCTTGTCGTTATGACAAACCAAACAACTGATGTTTAATTTTCGAATTGTGGCTTTATCCCCTCTGATGACTGCATCTGCAATCTCGGCGGCAACTGCGTCTGTGGCATGTTTTATTTGAGGAAAGTGGCACTTGAAGCATGGGAAGTTTTCTTTGGTAGCTGACTGTCCGGGTTTGATCGCAAGAGGGCCGTGCCTGAGATAACCCGAAATGAAGATTTGGTCATTCAACCCCATCAATGGCCGAGCGTGGTGCGATTTCTCCCATTGCTCATAAATTTGTTCATGACATTCCTTGCAACTCGAAGAATCAAACATAGCAATGAGTTCCGTGAGTGATGCAACCTGGTTTTCGGGCTGTCCTTTGGCGAGAGCCAGAGTTCCGATGCAAAAAACGAAAAACATTCCAATTAGTGTCAAAACACCTGAAGCATTATGAATACCAAGAATGACGCCCAATTGATATTTTGTCTTCATTTTCCTGTTCACCTCAAAAGAATTGAACGTCAGTTTCCTTGATCCCAGACTATGGCATACGCCAAGCAAAAGGGTAATATTATAAGACTCGAACGTCGAGGATGCGGTCTGTATCATCCGACTCAAAAAAGAATCTGTTGTTCGTTCTAAGACACTCGATTGAAATACGATTCCCTGAATTTCATGGCCACGTTCACCAAACTGATAAGCACCGGCACTTCAATCAACGGCCCAATGACAGTTGCAAAGGCCTCGCCCGAGTTGATACCGAAAACAGCTATTGCCACGGCAATGGCAAGCTCAAAATTGTTGCTGGCCGCTGTAAAGGAGAGTGTGACAGTCTTGGGGTAATCTGCGCCGACCTTGTAACTTAGCCAAAAACTCACAAGGAACATTACAATGAAGTAAATGGAAAGAGGGATGGCTATCCTGACTACGTCCAAAGGTATGGTAAGAATCAGATTCCCCTTGAGGCTGAACATCACCACTATGGTGAAGAGCAATGCAATCAGCGTGATCGGGCTGATCCTGGGAATGAACTCCTTTTCATACCAGTCTCTCCCTTTGATCCTGAGCATGACAAATCTGGTGATAATGCCGCCAATAAATGGAATACCCAGGTATATGAATACACTCTCGGCAATTTGACCTATACTTACCTGGACCACGCTTCCGCTCAATCCAAAAATCGGAGGAAGGACCGTTATAAAAAACCATGCGTAGACACTGAAGAACAGTACCTGGAAAATGCTATTGAAAGCAACCAGTCCTGCGCAATATTCCGTATCCCCTTCGGCAAGCTCATTCCAGACAATGACCATGGCAATGCATCTTGCCAGCCCGATCATGATCAAGCCCACCATGTATTCCGGGCGATCCGGCAGCAACAGTATTGCAAGCAGGAACATGAGAACCGGTCCTATGATCCAGTTCTGAACAAGGGAAAGAACGAGGATCTTCACATCCCTGAACACGCTTCCCATTTCCTCATACCGAACCTTGGCCAGCGGGGGATACATCATCAGGATCAATCCTACGGCTATTGGAATGGATGTGGTTCCAACCTGCATGCCTGAAATCAGATTGGTGAGTGACGGAGCAAAATAGCCCAGTGCAACCCCTAGAGCCATAGCCAAAAAAATTATTAAGGTCAGGAAGCGATCTAGAAGTGAAAGTTTTTTGGTCTCAGTCATGGTTGTAACTCCTCGATGTGTATCATCACTTGTATTGATCGTGCGTGATTCCAGGCAGCGTATTGATCATGGCGTCATTTTTGGAAGTGACATCAGATCCTCAAATGACCATTGGATTTTATTTCGCTATCTGGCGAAATAAAGTTTAAAACTATCGCAAATAACTTTAATGTCAAGTTAAGTTATAACTAGGGCACACCCTAAAAAATGAATGGTGAGTAACAATTTGCTGAGCAATGGATGGAGGTTGTAGTTTGCGACCGGCGAAATGGGGAAAATTATGAAATAAAAAAGATTGACTGATTTATGTAATGGTGAAATAGTCTGTCCGCCACATTTCCAATAGATAGACCATTGCAAGTCTTTCATTTGTCATTCCAGATTTTTGGAGTACATAATAGCACTATAGTTTTGCACTTTTTGCATCAATGGACTGATATTGCTGACTAATAGCTTGAAAAGCATCGGCGTTCCTGCAATAGAAGGTTTGGCAACAAACTGAGGAGGAACACCGATGCCTAAGGGAAATCTGCCACAACCATTTCAGATTGACAAGGTACGATTTAAGGATTGCTTCACCGCTCCGAGTTTACCGCACTTCAGTGACGCGTGCCCCGCTAATGGCTTACTGGAGTTATTGCTCCGTGAGATAACAAGAAAACTATCACATTCTCGGACATGCTTGCAGCGGCGCGACGAAGTCACTTCA
>CAZGVM010000218.1:0-4538 GCA_964528855.1 uncultured Desulfomonile sp.
TTTAATTCGTTTAAACAGAATTCAGCCTGGGACAATCTCCCATTCTTCAATGCCACATGAATCCTCGAACCCCTAACCCCGGCCATAGTCAAAAGACCCTTCGAATAATGGCTCAGATCTTGTCGTGAAACGGTTCCTGAATTCGAAGTAACTGACACAAGCCGGCACAGATTTCCATAGGACTTGAAATCCGTTGCCAGAACGACCACATGCGATCCATCCCAAATCTGAATTTTTGAACCTATGATGGGCTGGATTCCCTTCCTCACCGCCGCCTTATAAAATCTGATAGCGCCGTGCAGAGTGTAATCAGTAAGCGCAACCGCTTTCTGGCCCATTGCCGCAACAGCCTCAACCAGATCCTCAGGGGTGAAGGTTGACCAAAGAAACGAAAAAGAGCTATGAACCTCAAGATGTACAAAACTGTCCATATTCATGAAACCATGATTCTACAGTCATAATAAGCCGGTTTAAACTAATGGATCAGTCTGGATCGTTAACGACAGACTTTTTAAGGTTTGGATCGTATGATGCCTATCAACTTCCCTAAAATTTTTACCCTTGAACGTTCTGCTCCCCTAAAAACAATTGGATCATAAAATTTATTCGCAGGCTGTAATTCAATTTGATCACCGGTAAATTTAAAAACCTTGAGGGTCGCCTCCGTTTCAATTCCTTCTATAATCACACTTACTATAGATCCATTATCCGCTTCCTGCTGCGGCCGAATAATCGCAATATCCCCATCCTGAATGTGGGCCTCAATCATTGAATCGCCTCTGACTCTTAACGCAAAAGCTTCCGATGAACCAAAAAATGAGGGGTTTATTGGCAACTGTTCATCTGTGTCCTCTTGAGCCAATATCGGCTCGCCCGCAGCGATTCGCCCCAAAAGAGGAATAGACGGCGCCTTCTTATACGGCGCTTTAACGACCTTCCATGCTCTTTTCCTGCCCGAGAAGCCCTGTATAATTCCTTCAGCCTCCAAAGCGCGCAGATGCTTGACGAGGCTCCCTGATGAAACTAATCCGATAGCCTTGCAAATTTCTCTTAAGGAAGGAGGAAAACCTTCGCGCTCCTGAAAAGCGTCAATAAAGTCCAGAATCTGTTTTTGTCGTTCGGTGATAGTCATGTGGACATTATAGAGAGCAAATGCTCTCTTTTGCAAGCAAAAAATTTTTAGCTCATTTTGTTAGAAAACACGCCCTTGAGATGGGGGAGTAACCGGACACGCAGACGCAGGGAGAGGAATGGGATAATACCCTGAAAAAAGGACGGTGCGTTTGTTGCTCCTATTTTCGGTTCAGGTCGTAGATGTTGATCGATGGCCGGTTCTGCCGATCGAACATTGTGTTGGTGTTTTTGTCATACCATCCCGCCGGTCTGTTATTGCGATCATAGAAATCAATGGAACGGTCTGATTCACGAGAGAAGCCCATGTAGTTGTTGTTTCTGTCCAGGTATATACGGTCTCCGGAAACCAGAAAAAACGTGAACAACAGGTAGAATGTGATTTGTCTCATTGCGCATCTCCTTTCAGTAACCCGGGAAGGATCGGCTCAATCAAGATTCTTTAATCCCAAGAAACGAGCACGTTTTTCGGGGCGCTGAATCTATTCAATCGTCAGCAAGGCTTCAGTTGTGTTCAATACCCTCATTTCTTCTTAGCCGTCATAATGATTGTCATCATCGTCGCTCGCTCCAAAGTTTACCAGCAGTCCGTAGATGAACCATCCTATCACAACAAATGCAACCCATCCCATCTGTTCCTCCTTCATAGACAGCGTCCACATGTCTCATCATTCATCATACGACTGACGTATGCCATCCAAGGACCAATCAAATTGAGTTTTTTTTAAAAAGTTATTTTTCTGTTCAGGATTGATTGGTTCCGGATGACGCGAAAGCAGTCAGAGGCCGTTAGAAACAGAATAAACCATTGTATATACTAATGTTTATGCCCTTTGGTTAATTCGGGGGAATTTGCCTTGGAGTAAAACAGGAAGACATCCGAGACAAGCCGGCGCGCAAAGTTGAAATTAAAAGAGGTTTTGAGGTCTATGACGCGATTTTTTTATCCGATTGAATTGGGTCAACGGGTTCTCCCCGGGTGTTGAGAGGGCCCATCTTCACGGGAATGAGAGGTCAAATCATGGAACCAATTTTCGTTTCCTTTCCAGGAAGGCTTAAAACCGCCTCTTGGCTAATTTAAAAATTTTTTTGCTGGGCCGAAAAAAATTGTGACTGGAATGTCCGTGGTTGGCACACATGTGTCGTATGATGGAATTTAGCGGTTTTTTGAGAAAATCAACACGAGGAGAGGCATTATGAGAATACTGATGGTTGTAGCAATTCTACTGGTGGGTAGTTCGGTGGTTCAGGCCGACAAGGTGGTTCGGGACCAATACGGAAATCTGGTTGAAACCTGGAGACAGCGTGGAAACGAGACGGAAGTTCGCGACAGGTACGGGAATCTTGAGGAGACGAGGACACGGCGGGGTGATGAAATAACAGTTCGGGACCGGTACGGTAATACGATCGGTACGGAGAGGATTGAGAGGTAGCAAATTATTTTAAAAATCGCGAACGGGTATCAATTGGTCTAAACATTGCGAAATCTTCTAAGGCAAGGATTAGACAACTGGCCAGCTTAGGCTTGAAAAGTTTTTGATCCATAGGAACGCCATCTTTTCGAGTGTTAAGTAATCTAATAGACAATAAGCGGCTTAGGTTCGCCTTTTGCAATCCTGTCACCGACTGAAGTTCCGCATCTCGCACACAGGTATTCATATTTTTCACCTTCGGGCAATACCAGCAGCAGCCTCTCCCTGACCGGCATGGCGCATTTGCATATCGGACAATATAATTCTGTGGCTCTCAAGCTTTCGAACTGTTTGTTTTGTTGTTTTACCTGAACTCTCCGGCCAGTCAATCCTGGGCGACCTATGTTTTTCATCCGGACTCCTTATTCCCGGGCCTCATGGAGATGGGGCGGGGGTAGACTACTTTTCCGATAGCTAGTATAATAGTGCCAATTATGCCTTGCAAGGTCAAATAGAGTTTTGGATTGGCTTGACTAAGACGAAATTTTATTTATTCTTGTGATGTAACCCCTCAGTTATTAGCGGCGCTGGTTCAAAAAAGGCAATAAATTCAAAGGCCATACATAGAAATGCCGCGCTTAACTGAGGGAATACATCTCCGGTTCGAATCAAAGCGGTTACCGGCAAAGCGACGTAATTCATGAAGGAGTTGACCAATTTGAGACAGGAATCAACAATATACGCCTATTCGTCAGCTCCAAGAGCTTTCGTGAACTGGCTTAAGAAACATCGTCAGAGTATTAAACTGGAATGGGCTGACAGACTTTCGAATCTTTCACCAGCAAAAAAAAAACAAAAAAGTAGTGAACTGACCGGAACCGTTTCAAAAGCTTTTCAGGCTAATATGGAGTACATTTCTTCATGTGACTTGTCAAAAATCAAAAGATTCATTGATTACATAACCAGCAAGAGACTGAAATCGGGATTTCCTCTTTCGGATGTTCAGAAGGCTTTTGAACTTTTTCGCATGATAGTCTTGAACAGGTTGATCGAAGAAGGAAACTTCCTTCTTTTGGCTGAGTCTCTGGAATGCATCAACAGTTGCCTGTCATACACCATTCACAGCTTTTCAGATCATTACCAGCACATGCATGAACGATCGATCCTGGAACACACCAGGAGTCTTGAACAGGCAATACGCGATCGAACTGCCGAATTGGTTGAAAGTGAAAATCGTTACAAAACGCTGGTCGAAGAAATAAACGACGGATATTTTATAATTCGGAACAAAAGGATAATTTTCGCAAACCGGGCTTTCTGTTCCATGCACCGAATCAACCCCAAAATGGTTGTTGGGCGCCTTTTTTCGGAGTTTGTATCGCCCAGAAATCTTCCTACGGTTCTTAAATCCTATTTAGACTTAATAAACGGGGGGAAGGGTTATGGCCCGGTGCAATATCAGATCAAAGACGAACCCAACGAGACGTCTTATCGGGAAGTCAGGGCCAGACTGTCGGACCTAGGCTCAGGACCCGTTTTAATAGGCATCTGCAGGGACATTAGCGAAAGGGTCTCCATGGAGGCTCAGGTTCGAGAACATGAGAGGCTAGCATACTTAGGCAGGTTATCCGCATCGCTATCACACGAAATCAGGAATCCTTTGTCATCCATAAAAATGAATTTGCAGATTCTGGAAAGGAAGCTGGATTTAGACGGCTATGACCTGCGTCGATTGCAAATCAGTGTCAACGAGGTGACTCGGCTAGAGGACATATTGAGACAACTTTTGGACACTGCCCGGCCACTGACTCTCGACAGATCGCCAGAGGACTTAAGTCTGATCGCCAAGAAATGTGTGGAAGTGTTAGAGCCCAAGGCAGCAGAAAAACAGCTACTCTTCGGTCAGTCTTTTTCCAGAAGAAGACCTATGCTCGAGTTGGATTCGGCCAAGATTCAGCAGGCAATTATTAATTTACTGCTTAATGCGATTGAGGC
>CAZGVM010000218.1:4548-4913 GCA_964528855.1 uncultured Desulfomonile sp.
ATTTTCTTGAATTGGGGGTGGCTGATGATGGACCAGGAATCCCGCCTGATCAGGCGCGCCGTTTGTTCACTCAATTCAACACCAGCAAGAGTCTGGGAAGCGGACTGGGGCTTAGCAACGTGAAGCGCCTCGTCGAAGCCCATTCCGGCACGGTGGTTTTTCGCAAGCTTAGAGGTTCCGGGGCAATCTTCGCCATGAAATTTCCTATTCCCGATTCAGTTATCCAATGAACAACAGTTTTTACGGCGCATAGCGTCATCGCAAAACTACTCGCAGGTGCGGCGCTGCAGTCGCATGATAGATATGTTCCAACTCACATTCCGCACCTGAATCGACGGATGTTGGTTTATTTTTTGGGCTAAAAA
>CAZGVM010000219.1:0-4896 GCA_964528855.1 uncultured Desulfomonile sp.
CCAATGTAATATCGACGTCATCAGAGGACTGTGCGCTCCACGGCAGGCTGGTCAGGACTTCAATGTAAGTCCTCGAAACTATGTGCTCGGGTGAATGCGGCGGAATCCTCTCAAGTCTCTGAAGTTCACGGGTTGCCGCTTCGGTTGCGTCATCGGGCATCCCACTTCTTCGAATCTTGGAATGAAAACTCTTTATCTCCGAAACATTCGGATCCTCATCAGTGCTGAAATCTCGCTGAATTGTTCTGATGTGATTTTTTATCTCGTTCTCTTTAGAGCGTCGTCCCACTAACCCCGTTTCCACAGAATCGTTCGCTGCCGTCGGACGCGGTGTGGCAAGCTGCAAATCAGCCTGAAGATACACCAGCGCTTTTCTGAGCCGGAAATGAGAGTCGTCCATTTCCAGAAGGCTTTGTTTTGCTTCGGGTTTAAGCGACAGATGAGTCGCCAGCAGGTCGGCCAGTTGACCAGGAGTCTCGGCCCTCTCTATGCGTTTTACGAAGTGATCTCCCAGAATCCTGCCCTGCCCCGCGCTCATCTTCAGCATGGTTACAACAGACGAAACAAGAGTGTCTATAAGCTCGAGCGGCTCGTCATCCTCTTCAATGACCTCGACCTCAGCCATCATGAAAGGATCGCATTCCTTCTGCTTTATCATTCGAACACGGCAAAGACCCTCAGCCACAGCCTTTACCCCGCCGCTTTCAAGTGAGACAACTTTGTCCACTCTGGCCAAGGCCCCTATCCTTGAAATGTCCTCATGCCATAAACTTAAACGATTTCTTGGTTTTTGATAGAAAAGTCCGACAAGATTGTCCCCTCCTGATAATGATTCTGCAAGTTTGACAACCCTCGACCCCTTCAGGAACAAAGGTATTACAACCTGTGGGAAGACAACCATGTCACGCAACGGAAGTATAGGAACTACAGACGGGAAATTTCCCATTATTTTAGAGGATTTCATCGTAACGACACACCCATCCCGCACTAAAAAGAATATAAGCTAATTTTTTCATTAAGAATTTATAACACGACTATATCACAATGGGGTCAAAAAGTCAACGAAACGGCTATTTCAGAAGGTTTCCCGAACTGCATTATTATTAATAAAATACATTAGTTATATTAACGTTGATCCTGATATAGCTCATTAATTACATCACTTATTAATTGAAGCGCACTACATTACGGCAGAGATCACTGACAGGGATTACTTTGTTTCATGTAATCAGTATTCTTTCGGAAAACCTTTGTTCATCTGATAATTTTCGCATTCTCAAATTCCACAGGCGTTGATGGGTCCCACGCTCAAAAAAAACTTCCTCGACACAATCCTCATTAACATCCTTCAGTATTTTGAATATATTGCTTATTTTCTGAGCGGTACAGTTCTTTTGAGTTCTGACCAGCAGGGGAGCGCAAGTTTCGCATAGCCGTAACATGTCAATATTATTAACAGACCATACGATCCTGGCAAAAGACGAGTAGGCGTCCACTATTTCTGTCCTGTGTTTTTCGGACTCCGACAATGGAAAGATAATCCAGAAGCATGGTGAAACAACTTCATTTTCTTCATATAGAGGCTGATAGTATCGGTTCAGGTAAAGGTCGGGTTGAGCTGTGACCTTGGTCAATTCAGTTATCGTCCTAATATCAGGAAGGTTATCACTCTCGAGCACTATGTGTAAGGATGTATGGGGATTGTAATCACAAAATATTCTTAACGTCTCACAAGCCCAGCGGTAAGCTTCCCCTCTGAGGTCAACCCTGAACCATACGGTAAACGGATCGGTGGACTTTTTTGCTATCCCCTCTATCAATTTACCGGAAATTGGCCCGGCAGTATTGATTATCCATTTGCTCAAATAATTTGCCGAATCGATTGACCTAACCACCGATTCTGCATCCGAAACCAGGGATGGTGGATTAATGTGATCCAATTCGGTGTCGAACTCGTCCTCGAATTCCAGCAGACAATCACGCATGGATTCCCTGGAAAAAGTCCTGGTCTGGTAAACGTAGTATGGTGGTCTGTTGTGGAATTGCAGACCAAGATCCTGCGCTTGTGACCTGAAATCGGTCCCGGGAAGCACTGACAAGGCAAATGGATGGATTACGGAGTACGCCCCAGAGTCTTTCAGCTCACGCATGGTTCTTGAAAAGCCCTTCGGAGAATCTTCAGGCAGACCAAGTATGATCCCCGTCGTCACATCTATGCCGCTTTCCTTCAGTTTGCCGGCTCCTGAAATTACTTTGCCTGGATTTCCTTTTCGGCCTGCAGCCTTTAGGGCTTTCAGATTGGTGCTTTGCAGACCGATCTCGGCAGACACGAGCCCGGCCTCTTTCAGCAATATGATGTCTGAATCCGAAATCAAATCAGATCGCAATTCCGTGTGAAGTTTGATTTCCTTCTTTTTTCTCAGCGCCGCCAACATGGACAAAATGCTCCTGAAATCCGGCCTTGCATTGAATGTAGGATCCATTAGGTATATTTCGGAGACCGCGCTGTTTTCGGAATAGAGATGAGCGAACAGAGCCTTTAATCTGTCATGTGAGTAGAAGCGGGGCCGATCAAAACTTTTGTGGTAGAAACAATATTTGCATTTGAAAGGGCAACCTCTGGCTGTTTCGACAAAGGCCGTGTGATAGCCTGAAGAACCCAGTATTCCCTCAAGATACGGATATGGGCAGCAGTCAAGGTCCCAAGGCCCCGGAGCGGCATCATTCCTAAACAGATTTCGTCCATCCTTGTAGAACGTTCCCGGAATATCGGCCAGAGTCTCACCTTTTGTCAAACGATTCAGTGTAGAGCCGATTCGGGATTCTCCTTCTCCAAATACGCCTGCGTCAACAGCGGGGTGCATTAAAAGCCACTCGTTGTCCTGGGTGACCTCGGGGCCTCCTATAAGAGTCTTGAGATGCGGTATCTCGCGCTTCACCATCGCTGCTATAAATAGACTCCTCTGGATATTCCAAACGTACAAAGTCATGCACAAAACGTCCGGGGCAGCTCCTTTTATGACTGAAATCAGTCCGTGATCCCCATATACATCCGCCTTGTCCCTACTCAGAACCTCCAGTTCCACCTCCGGGGAAGACAGCCTGTTTCGAGTCCGCTGATATTTTAGCGCCGACTCCATGAATCCGCATGCTAAAGGTATGTTTAGGGGAGCCTCGCTAAAATCAAACCTTGGTGGCGGCAACTGAATAAATAGTATTTTCTTCATCGGCTCATGACTACCTTGACTCAGATGGTTTGTGTTAAAACATCACCGTATACAATCATGACTTCACATTTTTAATGTTATTCTAATTACGATCTAATTAACATTTTTCTAACGCGTCGCTAACATTTTATAGATACTGATACTTCAGTGTTTCGTGATAACTTTTGTCTGAATGTAATTCGATAGAGAGCTGACCATCCTGTTATAAACGGCCCCAACCATTCGACGTTTTAACAGGAATGAGCAGTATTTATTCCGCTCATCAAGCCGAAAGGGGAACCAACCCAATGACTACTGAAGACAAGAAAATTCGTATCCTGTTTCTCTGCACCGGAAATTCATGCAGAAGCCAGATGGCTGAGGGATGGGTCCGGCATTTACACCCGGACACATTTGAGGCTTCATCTGCGGGAATCGAGAAACATGGCATGGATCCATTGGCCATGCAGGCGATGTCTGAAGCGGATGCCGACATAGGTTTCCAAAGGTCGAAACTACTGGATGACCTCGAGTCCCTGGATTTTGACTATGTAATAACTCTTTGTGATCATGCTCGGGAAAGTTGTCCTTTATTTCCCGGAAATGCCAAAATGATACATCACGGCTTTGATGACCCGAGATCCATTACAGACGTTGAGGAACCGGACTACAAAAGGATTGAGCCTTACAGGCGGGTTAGGGATGAGATCAAATCATTTGTGGAAAGACTTCCAGAGATCATCGCCTATAACTGATTTCACGGTTTGCCACTGAATCCTGATGAGAAGATAAAATGTCCAAAGAAAAAATACTGGTCGTTGATGACGAGGAAGACATTCTGGAACTTGTTCGTTACAACCTGTTCAAGAATGGTTACATGGTGACTTGCGTGTCGTCTGGGGAGCAAGCGATACAGAAACTAAAGGAAGAAACCCCTCAAATTATCCTGCTGGATCTCATGCTTCCCGGAATGGACGGTCTGGATGTTTGCCGGAGCTTGAGAGGCAATCCGGCCACGATGAATATCCCCATAATCATGATAACAGCCAAGGGAGAAGACGCCGACATTGTCACGGGTCTTGAATTAGGGGCCGATGACTACCTGACCAAGCCATTTAGTCCCCGGGTTTTACTGGCCAGAATAAGAGCCATACTGCGTAGAAACAAACAGGACGAACTGGACGAAACCAGTGTGCTCAAAACTCATGACATCGTTATCAACCCTGCAAGACACGAGGTTTTGGTTAAGGGTGAACAATTGATGCTCACCGCCACCGAATTTGGTATACTGCATTTTCTGGCGCGGCGTCCAGGATGGGTTTTCAGCAGGGAGCAAATCATCAGCGCGGTCAAGGGCGATGATTACCCTGTAACAGAAAGGTCTGTGGACGTTCAGATTGTAGGCTTACGCAAGAAATTGGGCGATTCAGGCGATCTCATAGAGACGGTTAGAGGAGTCGGCTACCGATTCAAGGAGTAATCCATGGCCCAGATCAAACAGAAACTGACTCGCTTTCTTTTTCCATCGTTCACGCTCATAATTGCTGTTTCTGTTGCCACGATGACGTGGTTTACGGCTTCATCGCTGACTGACGCATGGAAACAGAACGCGGTCAGGAACATCCAGACACAGGCTTCTGTACTGGCAAACCTTTGCGCCCCCATAATCGAATCAGGCCAAACGGAAATT
>CAZGVM010000220.1:0-3643 GCA_964528855.1 uncultured Desulfomonile sp.
TTTCCTTCAAGGATTTTCCGGCCATGACCAGAGCCCCTATTTTTGCCAGTGGTTTGCCAATGGCCTTTGAAACGAATGGTATAGTTCGTGAAGCCCTGGGATTGACTTCAAGCACGAATATTTCTCCATCCTTGAGCGCCAATTGCAAATTCATCAAACCTTTGACCTTTAGTTCAAGCGCCAGCATCCTGGTGATTCTTCGTATTTCATCGAGATAAGACCGACCCAGACTGTAGGGAGGCAAGGAACAGGCTGAATCGCCCGAATGTACACCCGCCTCTTCAATGTGTTCCATGATTCCCCCGATGACTACATCTTCTCCATCAGAGACTGCGTCTACATCTATCTCCACTGCTCCGGTCAAGTAGCCATCTACAAGTATTGGGCGGTCAGCAGAGGCTTGAACAACATTTGTAAGGTAATGTTCAAGATCATCCTTCCCATGAACTATCTCCATGGCGCGCCCACCAAGAACATAGGACGGACGCACTACCAGGGGATATCCAATGCGACCTGCAACATCCATGACCTCCGCATAGGAGTGCGCAATATCATTGGGCGGCTGGTTCAGTCCAAGCGCCTGGAGCATTTCTTTGAAACGTTTTCTGTCCTCAGCGCGATCTATGGCGTCAGGAGATGTTCCAATAATGGGCACGCCGGCCTTCCAAAGAGGAACAGCCAGTTTCAGCGGCGTTTGGCCACCGAATTGCACTATCACTCCGTCAGGTTTCTCCTTTTCGACTATGGCCAAAACATCTTCCAGGGTTAGTGGCTCAAAATACAGGCGGTCCGAGGTGTCATAATCCGTGCTCACCGTTTCAGGATTACAGTTTACCATGATGGTTTCAAAACCGTCTTCCTTAAGGGCAAATGCGCCATGAACGCAACAGTAGTCGAACTCGATGCCCTGTCCAATCCTGTTTGGACCTCCACCCAGGATCATTATCTTCCTGTTCCGTGTGACAGCCGATTCATCTTCGTCCTCATAACTGGAATAGAGATAAGGAGTGTGAGCTTCAAATTCTGCAGCGCATGTGTCTACGCGTTTGAAAACAGGCTTCACATTGTGAGAGAGACGAATGTAGCGGATTTCGGCTTCGGTCCTTCCTGTAAGTGACGCCAACCTCACATCCGAAAATCCCATCGATTTTACTTTCTGAAGTTTTGACCTGATGTGTCCGTCTTTGATCCAGTCAGGAGCCGAAATCTCATCCTCTTTCAAAATAATCTGTCTGATTTGATCCAGAAACCAAGGATCAATTGAGGATGAGGCATATATTTCATCTATGGTTGCGCCCAAACGGAACGCGTCCGCTATTTGCCACAGCCTTTTCGGAGTCGGCCTGGAGAGGCCGGCAACAAGCTCATTTTTGTTCATTCCCGCACAGGCCGTTGGTTCAAAGCCATAGGTATCCGTTTCCAATGATCTGATTGCTTTCTGCAATGACTCTTTGAACGTTCTACCGATGGCCATGACTTCGCCTACAGATTTCATCTGAGTTCCCATAGTATTGTCGGCTCCGGGGAACTTCTCGAAAGTGAATCTTGGAATTTTGGTCACAACGTAGTCAATAGTGGGTTCAAATGACGCAGGAGTCTTCAGGGTTATATCATTGGAAATTTCATCGAGAGTGTACCCGACTGCGAGCTTTGCCGCTATCTTTGCTATAGGAAATCCGGTAGCTTTTGAGGCCAGCGCGCTAGAACGACTGACCCTGGGATTCATCTCGATCACGATGACCCGACCGGTATAAGGGTGCACGGCGAACTGTATATTTGAACCGCCCGTATCTACACCTATCTCACGTATGATGGCGACAGCCTGGTCTCTAAGTATTTGATATTCTTTATCTGTAAGTGTTTGAGCCGGCGCCACCGTGATTGAGTCTCCGGTATGAACACCCATCGGGTCGAAGTTTTCAATAGAGCAGATGATGACGACATTATCAGCCGTATCCCGCATAACTTCCAACTCGAATTCTTTCCATCCCAAAGCAGATTCTTCGATCAGTACTCTTGTAACCGGTGACAGCTCCAAACCCCAGCGAGCCAACTCCTCAAACTCATCTTCCGTATACGCGACGCTTCCACCAGTGCCCCCTAGTGTGAATGACGGACGTATGACATTAGGAAAACCGACTTCACGCGCTATCTTCCAACATTCCTCCACTGTGCTTGCATAGCCGCTGCGAGGCAAATCCAGACCTATGTTCTGCATGGCGATCTTGAACAGATCGCGATCTTCCGCTTTGTTTATGGCTTCAATTCCAGCGCCTATCAACTCCACTCCGTACTTCCTGAGAATACCGGCTTCGTGAAGTTCAACGGCCCTGTTGAGGGCGGTTTGCCCGCCAATAGTCGGGAGGAGGGCGTCAGGGCGCTCACGTTCGATGATGTCGGAAAGCACATCGAGTTTGAGTGGTTCTATATATGTGGCGTCCGCAAATTCCGGGTCTGTCATTATGGTGGCAGGATTCGAGTTTACAAGCACAACTCGATAACCCTCTTCCTTCAAAGCCTTCAAGGCCTGTGTGCCTGAATAATCGAATTCACAGGCCTGGCCTATTATTATAGGCCCGGACCCTATTAGCATTATGGACTTGATATCTGTTCTTTTGGGCATGCGGCTATTCTCTTTTTATTGTGGAGTATCTCAACTATAGTCTCAGTTGCGCTTCATGAGTAAATCCTAATGAATATATGGATTTTGCACAAAAAATTCAAGACAAACTAATTTGTTACAAAATTGTAGAATTTCGCCAGAGATCTTTTCGGGGGATTCGAAGTATGTTAATTCGGCAACCGATGAATTATTGTCATGTTGAGAAAAAAGTTTTGCATGAATGAGGTTATGCATTTAGTATCCGGTACAGACCTGAAGGTAGATATTATCCTGATTGTATTATTATCCTGATTGTATTCTGAAGTGGTGTGATTAAATGGGTTGCGCAGCTCCGAATTCCGTTCATTGGCAAGACTTGCGAGACAGACCCGTGGAAGAGACGCTAGATCGTGATGGCGTTACGATTTTCCCGGACGGGGCCTTTTCGGTCTCTTTTCTAAATGCTATTTACAAAGTAGATCCTCACGCTGAGCGCATCAGTGAGATCTCGCCGAACCCAGAGAGGTTGTTGCCCGAGGAATTCCAGATATTGCTGATTCGTTACCTTGTGGCGCCTAATGGCGGACCTGTTGACGGAAAAAAGATAAGTGAAAAAGACCTTGTAGGCGGTGTGACCTTTTTTCAGGGACCGCACAGTCTCAATACCTCTCCGATAGTCCAGAAATATGGATCGGACACCGAAGGTTTTATTGCGAGAGGACTGGAGTTTGGCGCAGAGCCGGAGTCATTTGGCGACGCAGCCATGACCTACTATCCGTTTCCCGGTATCCCTGTGACATATGTTTTGTGGGTTGAAGACTCTGAGTTCCCGGCGTCTGTTTCGGTAATGTTTGACAGCTCTGTAGAACGATGGCTGAAACTCGACATGATATTCACCCTGGTGCTGGCTTTGACCGACAGACTTGTGGGCAAATATTAGTGAACGCCAGTCGGGATAATGTTCAGGATGATCAGGTTCGAACGACAATTTGAGTTTTATGTCCTGTTCAAAGAATTCTCAATAATGTCAGTAAGGTCTAC
>CAZGVM010000220.1:3653-4872 GCA_964528855.1 uncultured Desulfomonile sp.
ATGGTGTTCCTGCAACATATATTTTCCTGTCTTTAACCACAACGTGTCCCATTGCAAGTTCCCTGATAGCGTTCGTAAGCAGGGGGAGTTCCCTGATTTCGCCTTCATGGCGAATCTTTAGGAACAAATCCTGGGCCTCTCTGTCCTGAAGTGAGGAATTCCTGTTTATCGTGTTTTTCCATTTGGTCCGGATTTCGTCCCATTGACCGCCTGTTATCGGAAAGCGGCAATACGATATTACCGGCCCACGGTCCAGCTCCTTGGTAACCAGGTGTACCATGGCTCCCTGCTCATCTGCTTTTTCAGCTATCAGGCAGTGTATGACCTCCTGCCATGTTCCTTTTGGGCCCCATGGGAGGGCAGGATGTATGTTGACCATATTCAGTAACTCGAGTTCCGGGTCACCGATTATGAGCATGTAACCCGCCATCACGATGATATCGACGCTCGGCATCATGCTGATTGTTTTCACGACCTGTTCTCCGAACAGATTGCGCCATTCATCAAGTTCCGGAGCCGGTTGGGAAGCTGCCTTGCTTTTTTGTAATCCAAGCTTTCTCAGTTCAGGTTTGAATTTTACATGAGATAGGGTAGCCACCGGGATGGAGAATTCAGCGGCCATGTCAAAGAACATCTCCCTCTGGACATATTCTTCGTTGGCTGGGGCGTCTCCGGTTTCCCTGTGACAAAAAATCCAGTCTATGGAAGCAGGAATGTGATTTTCTAGAATGTCGTCCCTAACGGCCTTCAGCAAATTTCTGGCCGCAGCGTCTCGGCCCGTAGAAAGCCATCCAATTTTATACGCCATATTGTGTGTCACTCCTGGAAGCAAAATTTATCAGGTCCGGAAAAAATAATGGTCTGTCAATTGAGTCAGCGTTTCAGGCGAGGATCAAAGGAATCTCTTATGCCTTCACCGAGCATGTTATATCCCATTACGGTGATCAGAATGGCAAGGCCCGGAAAGAGCGAAAGCCACCATGCAATCTCGATATTGTCTTTTCCTTCAGTCAGCATGTTCCCCCAGGATGGATCCGGTGGTTGAACTCCAATTCCCAGAAAGGATAATCCGGATTCGACCAGAACCGCCGAAGCTACACCCAGTGTGGCTGCGACAAGTATGGGGGCCATGGCGTTGGGGAGAATGTGAAGAAAGATGATACGAGCGTCTGAAGCGCCCTGCGCTATGGCAGCCTGCACGAAATCCCGCTCCCTGATG
>CAZGVM010000221.1:0-4825 GCA_964528855.1 uncultured Desulfomonile sp.
TGACTTTAATCCTGTCCCTCGTCCTGATGACCTCACAGTCGTTGGCGACTCCCTATTTGCCCAGAAGCGATAACGGCTTCATTGAAGCCATGCTGGACGAAAAAATCGTCGTTCAGGGATACCTTGGAACCCACGTCCTTGAACTGATTGGTGTTTGCACATGGTGTGAGGTGGGCATGCAGGTAGCGGTCAGGTTCCTCTCCGTCACGCGTGCCGAGCTAATCCAGACCGAAACATCCATAGCCAAGCCTCCCGTAAATGTTTTCATACTGATCGACGGCAGGGACCAGCCGTAGATTTTTGCTAATCCTGCTTCACACCCGAAACGGATTCAGCCATATGATCGGCTATTGCCCTCGCTATTATCCGGTAGGCGAATTCATTTGGATGCGAGTCTATCATCGACACATGGAAGCTGGATGGGGTCTTGCCTCTGAAGTAAGGCAGGACATCCAGAAAATCTATCCCTTTTTCTTTGCAGAAGCTCTCCAGAAGCCTGTTGATTTTCTCAAACGGGTAATTCTCAAAATCGATCATTGATGGTAGCGTCACCACGGTGAAACGGATGTTGTTTTCATCGCTGATGCGTTTCATCGATTCAATTGTTTTTGACACATCAAACCACGGGGATACCGGTCCCCCATATAAACTGATGGTATCATCGATGTATGAAGACCCATAATAATCGGGTTTGAACATTCTGATCATCTGACCAAGCCGGTTTCTGGCGAGGTATATCACCAGCGATTCGTCCAGTTGTCCGGATATCCATGAAGCATGATCCTTGGGTTTTTCTCCGCCGATAATTCTCAAGGCCCCTTCATTGATGGGTTCAACATCATTAACGATATAGGCAAGAAATATCCAGTAAGGTTTTTGAGGTAGTACCAGGGAATTAAACACCTCATATTCCTGATGGGTGTTATAGCCGGGAACCCCCAGATTCCATACCCGGTATTCCCTTTTTTTGGCCGACGAATTCAAAATATTCTCCAGGACAGCGGGAAAAGTTTTCTCCTGAGGAACTCCCTGCCCGAATGTGATGGAATCTCCCACGATGGCCACGAGCTTCTGGTTTTCAGGTCTTTGTCTCTCAAATTCAGCGTCCCTGTAGCCGTCAGAGTTGATACTGACCTTTACCCCCTCAAGCACACCCTGGTAATTCGGTATGATACGGTAGTACAATGGAGCCGGAGCCAGTTCATTCATTCCCTTGTGGTCCGTGTCCGGAATGTAAAGCCTCAAAACCCATTCCAGCACAATAAATGAAACGACTAACATTACAATCACCAGGCTGAGATTTATCAGCACAACCTTAATCGATGAATTTTTTTGCGCCATCGTGGATCTCCCTGAAAACAGGCTTCACGAACAAAAATTACTGTGAACGGTTCAGCAATCTCTCATATATGTCTGAATATTTTCGGGCAAGGATATCCCAGTCAAGATTGTCACGGACCCATTCTCGAGAACGCTTTCCCAGTTCCACCCTGGACAACTCGTCGGACAGGAGCGCTCCAAGTTTGGAAACAAAATCCGGATTGTCATCAGCTCGAAACAACATTCCGTTAACGCCATCGATGACTGTTTCGGTATGACCACCCACATCACTTGCCAGGAGCGCTTTCTCCATCGCCATTATTTCAACAGGTTTTAGCGGCGTGACGATGTCGGTGAGCCTCGACTTTATTCTGGGCAGGCAGCAGATGTCCGCCAACCGGTAATATTCCTGCACTTCACCGTGAGAAACCCTCCCCACAAATATCACTCTGTCTTCCACTCCCAGTTTCCGGCTCAATTGACGAAGGTCGTTTTCGGCCTCTCCGCTGCCTACAAGGAGAGCAACGATATTCTGGAATTCGGGGTTCAATTCAGCCACGGCCCTGATCAACATGTCGAGTCCTTCATAGTAAAAAAAAGATCCGATGTAGCCCAGGACCAATTTTCCCTTGAGACCAAGCCTGTTTTGAAGTTCTTCGGATGCCGTGCCTGGAACAAAATGGTCAAGGTTAACCCCATTTGGGACTATCTCAACCTCATCGGGACTGAAACCTCTACTCACTATGTCCGCCTTGAGCGCGCGCGAGATCGCTATCCTCATGTTGGCGCCTTTCATGGCAAGTGTTTCAAGGTTCTTCATGATGATGTAGGTCGGTGATTTTTCGGTCAGTCTGTTCCTGCTGAGATGTGAGTCCTCCCATGAGGCCCGTGTTTCATAAACGGTAGGTATTCCGAGAGTGGCGCCGACAACATCACCGGTCAATCCGCATGTAAAAGGAGAGTGGGCGTGTATGACATCCGGTTTATATTTCCGTGCCAGGCATAGACACATCGATACCAGACGCAGGTTTTGGGCGACCCTTAGCGCTGAACGGAAGTTGCTGGGATCATAAACCTCTGCGCTTGCGGACAGCCATTTGCCGCAACTCCGGAAATACCTGACGCCATCTATCATTTCCGATTTTTCATCATCCAGTTTTCCAAGCGGCGCCTGGGAGGGCGATGTGACCACAATTGGCTTGAGCCCATGAGACAACTGCCTGTTGACTATTTCCCTGCTGCGGATGGCGTATCCGCTGGTCCCCGGGGTGGATCTGTGCATAATGTGTAATACTTTCATGGCTAACACTTCCCAAGCTTCGTGTATTATTTTATTCTCTCTGCCTCACCCGATGTTTTGAACATGCGGTAGCGTTTGATCAGACCATTTGAATCGCCTTCACTGAGCGCTCTTGTGAACCACGCAATTGTCTGGTCCTCAATTTGCCCTTTGGTTTTGAACCCGATCTTCACCAGGGCGGACATGTCCATCATGGTTTTGGGATTTCTATCGATTATAATAGCTGAATAATTGGCTTGAGCCGCTTCAGCCTGAACCCTCAACTGAAACGTCGGCTCGAGTTTACCGTAAAGGGGTGAGAACCATCCACCAAGCTCGTCCTCACAACCGTAAAGCAGATCAATCGACCTTTCAGACCATCCCAACAGCAGCAAGCCCGCCATGAAGAAAGCATTATCAACGTCATCTTCTGCCTGTTCCACGACTTTTATTGATGGATCAAAAACAAGATTCATGCCCAATGTGCCCTCTTTAAGGCCTTTCAGCGCATCCAGCATGACGATGGTGTTGACCCCGATGTTGAGAATAGATCTCGTCCATACCGCATCGTCAAGACTTAGAGTCCCCGACAGGCAAAAATGGTCCTGTTCCCTTGCCATCCTTATATCCGATACTTTCGTAGAGTACGCCCATCGGAAAGACCCGAGAGACCGAGACTGATCAGATCCCTGAATTTGCAAAACATTGTGCGCAGAGGAGCCCTTGAAATATTTTCGCCACCTGGGATTCGCATTGTATACAAAAGTCCCGGGGTCAATGAGCGCCGGTTGACCATCCAACCACAACTGGGTTGACAGACCGTCTGAATGACCGTGTTCGAAACCGGGGGATTTCCCAAGCGGCCCAACATCGAAAAGGACTTTCAAACCTTTGTATTCAGCCTTAATTAGCCCTCCATCCGGAAAATGAGTGACCACGGCGCGTTCTTTTAAAATCTCTCCGCTATCTCCTGTCAGGGTATTGACGCAGGACTCATGCCATTGGAGTCCATCCTTACCGCAGACAATGAAAGACTCCGGAGGAAAAAACCTGATTCTCTTTGACAGACCGGGATCGCTGAACAGGAAGGAGCCCGACGCAAAAAGAGAAGTAAAGTCCCAATAGTGATCAAGATACAGACCGAGCGCAGACCCAGAATCTGAGTCACCGACCATGGGGACCGTTCCGTCGTTATTTGAAATTTCACTCAGAAACTTCAGGCACTTGAGGACCAAAGTCATGCTGGAGCCGGAGAGAGCGGCATGCGTCCCGGATTTTGGAGAACAAAGAGGGAGGAGGAACTCAAGGACGAATTTTGCATACGATACACTCTGCTCGGCATAGACTCCGTCCGGAAGAATCAAATCGGGTATTAGGGAATCAAGTATCCTTGAAGCCTTCCTGATTCGTTGAGATGATTTTTTCAGGAAAACACACAACAGTGAAACCTGCAACAGCGACGCGGATTCTCCCAGTAAATGATTTCCACGTGTGTGATGAACGGTTAGCTCGCTCTCCAGATGGTCCAGATGAAGTTCCACCGAAGCCATTACCTTCAGAAGGAATTCGTCGTCCCAGGCGTCGCTGTCGGCAAAAAATTGGCATAATCGGACAATGGACAAAACTCTGAGACCCACTTCAAGGTTTGAGGCCCACTGAGGCCCAAATGGGTAAATGACCGTATCAAGCCAGCTTTCAAGAAAAAGTCTCGCAGTGCGGGCATAGTAATTGTCGCCGGACATTCGGAAACAGATTCCCAGGTCCAGAAGAAACTGAAGCCTGTTGATCTCCCAGTTGATTTTCACATCCGGCGCCGGTCCGCCGTTTAATCGACTGAAGTCAATCGTCCAGTACAAATCGTTAGGCCACTCTTTAGTCTGATAACTCCCGTCAAAACAACTGCGCCAGTTCGGGGCGCTCCCGATGTCAACCTTCATCCACCCAAAAATTGTGGCTGCCCCGTCACACAGAGACCGTCCCCGATCCATGATCCGATCTGAATGGGATGAGTATCTCTCCGTGAATCCGGTCCACAGATCCTGAGACCCAATGTTCAGGCATCCGGTCCTCTGAACTCCTGAATCAAGGAGGATATCCCTGATAACGGAACAGGTTGCGGATTCGTCCATCCACGCCGGGCGCAATTCGATAAGCCTCTTTAAACAGAAGGTGTCAGGAGAAACCTGGACTTTTCGTCTGAGTCTTTCATGCCTGACTCTCAGTTTG
>CAZGVM010000222.1:0-1573 GCA_964528855.1 uncultured Desulfomonile sp.
GTCAGGAGAAACCTGGACTTTTCGTCTGAGTCTTTCATGCCTGACTCTCAGTTTGAGTCTTTGTGAGACATCCTCAGGCCTGAAATTCAATATTCTCCTGAACGCATATCTGAGAGAATCAGTATTCAAACGTGTCCACCTTGCAACCGGTGAGGTTACCTGTCGATAAATTGCCTAGCCCACATCTCAACGCAACCAATGGTGAAAATAAGATTAGCGGCGTCAATTTTTGACTGGGCGTCGCGTTCCAGAAGCGTTTCAACACCCTTTGGATCAAACAGACCCCTTTTTCTGAGGCTGCCTTCCGAAAGCAGGTCAGAAAAAGAATCTCTTAGTTCGCTCTTGATTAGTCGCCTGATTGGAATACCAAACCCCGTTTTTGGCCTTTCAATAATCTCCATGGGAAGGTCCGCCGACATTGCTTTCTTCAGGATGTACTTGCCTGTAGTCTTGTGGAATTTCATGTGAGCCGGCAAATTGGCGGCTATTACAGCAAGGTCCGGGTCCAGAAAGGGGACTCGAGCTTCGATGCCGTGGGCCATTGTCATTTTGTCTGTGTAGAGAAGATTATTGTCTATCAGATAGTGCTTGGCGTCGAGATATAGCATTTTTTCCAGCCTGCTGATATCCGGACCGGTCTCTTTCAGCGATTCGACCAGAGGACTGGAGAAGGATTCGTTTTTCAAGGCCATTCTCGATTCCCTGCTCAGGATGGACATTTCAACTTCAGGATGCGCCAGATGGAAATAGCCGGCTATACGATGATCCGGATTGAGTTCCGCGAACCTGAAAACCTTTGCCAGCCGCCTCATAACGGGAGAAACAATGGGCAGTCGCATGGCAATCCTGCTAATCACTTTGCGCACGGATGTCGGAGCCCATGCCCATATCCGTTCCAGTTCCAGCGCCAGGTGTCTTTCGTATCCGGCGAAAAGGTCATCACCTCCGGTTCCCGAGAGCAGTACTGTGATGCCATTATCCCTGGCCAGCCTGGCGATCAGCATGGTGTTGATGGAGGCGGTGTCGGCCAATGGCTCATCCATGTGATAAACCATCTTTTCCATGTGCTCACTGATCTCAGTGGCGCCGGCCTGAATGACATCTAGGCGCACTCCCAGGTAAGAGGCCATCATCCTGGCATATTTCAGGTCATCGACGAACCCTTCCTCCTCAAAACCCTGCGCCTCAATGGTGAAGCATCGTAGATGTCCACCGGGGATATGCTTCCTGGCAAAAGCGCATATTGAACTTGAATCCAGACCACCCGACAGGAACGCCCCTACAGGAACATCGGCCACCATTTGTCTCTCAACTGCGACGCCAAGCGCCGAATGCGTCATCTGGACCGCTTCCGCCTCATTGCATTTTATCTCACTGGTTTTTACCGGAACCTTGTAGAATGAGCGTTTTTCAACTACCTGGCCGTCCTTCACAATCAGAGTGTGGCCGGGCTCCAGTTTCTTCACCTCCTTGAGCATCGTCCACGGAGACGGAGCCCAGGAATAGCTGAGATAGTAATGAAGCGCCTCATGGCTGATCTCCCGGCTTACTGACGCCTCGAGAAGCAGCGCTT
>CAZGVM010000222.1:1583-4822 GCA_964528855.1 uncultured Desulfomonile sp.
CACTGGCGAAGAGAAAGCCCTTGGAAGTTGTGGTGTAGTAGAGGGGTTTCACGCCAAAACCGTCTCTCACCAGAAAGAGTGAATTGTCACGAGTGTCATAGATTCCGAAGGCAAAAATTCCATTGAGGAGTTTGAGCATGTCGGAGCCGTCGCGCAGATATAGATTCAGCAAAATTTCGGTGTCTGTCCTGCTGTTGAAACGGAAGCCGTCCCGGAGAAGACTCTCCCTAAGCTCACGATAATTGTAAATCTCACCATTAAAGGTTATGACTAAATTGTTTTGCGCGTCCTTCATGGGTTGAGCCCCGGCGGGACTCAAGTCAATTATGGACAGCCTTCTGTGCCCCAGTCCGACGGGGGCCTCGTCGGAGTAATACAGGCCCGACGCGTCCGGACCACGATGCGCAAGAAGATCGTTCATGTCCGAAAGCAGTTTTCTGTCAAAATTACCGTAATACCCTACTATTCCACACATTTTTTTTACTCTTCATCCCATCATCATTTTGTGACAGTGACTTTTACGATATTAAATTCCCTTTTGGCCGACCGCCTTGTAGCCGTGTAATGTCAACGGCCTGTCTGTTTCTTTCAGGATTAACTCTTTCATACTGGATTTGTGGGCTCTGAGTCGGTTATTCTTCATGGATACTCAAACTTCTCTGACAAACGTGTCCGGGGTTTTTTCTTCAACGCCAAAATTGAACTGACAAAAAAATAACGCCATGAACACCAGATGGATAGCAAAAAGATACCTTAAATGGGCAGTGGAATACGGATCAAAGCTGTCGGGCATGGCCGCAGTTTACAGAAACACGGATTATTTCAGGAATTCATTCAGGGTCCTAACTTACCACAAAATTACCGACTCGCCCAAAACAACTCATGACCTCACAAAAAAAGATTTCCTGGAACATTTAAAAATCCTGTCCAATGAATATGTCGTCGTAAGTCTGTCTGAGCTTGCAGGTCAATTGACGGAGTCCGGCGCATCCAAATCCCACTCGTTGGCAATAACCTTTGATGACGGATATTCCGAGATATCGGGCTATGTCGCGGAGACTCTCCAGAAATATGGGGTCACCGCAACATTCTTCGTCGTTACGGGCTTCATCGACAAAGAGGTCAAAAGCGACAAGGGGCCTTACGTGTCATGGGATGATTTGCGCCGTATGGACAGAAGCGGTTTTTCGATAGGCTCGCACTCGGTCTCTCACGTCAGCATGAAGGACTTGTCGCCCGAACGTCTGGATCGTGAACTATCTCATTCATTCAGGAGAATTCAAAGCGAACTTGGGGCGCCGCCATGCGGTTTCTCTTATCCCTATGGAACAAAGAGGGATTTCTCCCCTGTCACTCGTGAGGCCGTAGTCAGGGCCGGTTATCCCTGGGCGGCAACCGCCATTCACGGTGTCAACCCGATGGGCTCGGACTGCTATTCCATGAAGCGCATCAACATCACTTGCGGGGATGGCCCCAAAACGCTCAGATTAATCATGAACGGATGCCTGGACGCATGGGGCCTGGTTGACCAGGTGGCCTACAGGTTCCAGAGGCAAAACTACAAGTCATGAAGATTTTGTCATTACATCGCACGGTCTCCAGACGACTCGGCTTCCCAAACCTGTGTATTCTGAATTTTCTCACCTGAAATAAAAAACTCCGGAGAGTCTCCGGAGTCAATACCAATTAATTTGACCCAAGGCGGCCCGTCGCCGGACCGCATGAATTGATGACGTTTCAGTATTTTACATTCAACTTCCCGTTCACATTCCTATCTCGAAGTTTGTCTGCCAAGTTGCGTGCTCAGACCAAGCGACCAGCCCTGGAACATTATGAGCTGTCTTATGTTCTGGTCCACCCACACATCCGCCCTGGCTATCAGACTCTTCGGAACGTAGATCAGGTCGTTCTTCTGCAACGTGTAATCAGTGGCGCCGGTCATTGCCGTCAGGTCTACGGTCCTTGGAATTATTGTGCCGTCGTTGGACTTCGACATCACAAGCACCGTTCGCGGCTCGGCCGTATTTCTTGTTCCGCCTGCCAACGCAAGCGCTGCCTGCACCGTCATCGGGCCCTTCATCGTAAACACGCCCGGTTTATCCACCTCACCGTCAACAAACACCAGGTTGCCCACTACGTCCTTGAGCAGCACGGACACGGTCATGTCGCTGATCAGGTCGGCATACTGCTTATTGACCTTGGCCGTAAGTTCGGGAACCGAGAGGCCCGCCGCCTGGACATCAGGGATATACGGTAGTGAAAGGCCGCCGTCAGGTCTTATCGAGCTTACACGTGCCTGGCCGTAAGGAGCTGTAGCGATGGCTTTCTGGAGTTCATCGAGTTTGGCGTTGAACTCACGCACAGTTACCGTAATCTCTGGGTCCTTCAGGAGATTTGAATATGTGTCTCTCAACATGGCGGAGGCCTGGTCCGGAGTCAACCCCGCCACCAGCACGTCAACCTTTCGCGGGATACTTATTTTACCGTCCGGCCTGATGCGCAAGGTGCGGTTAAGCTCCGGATGGTATGTAAACTCAACGTCAATCTGGTCCTTAACCTGAAGCCTGTAGTTCGCAGCTGTTTTCTGTGGTCGTGTAAGGTATATGAATTCCAGGGTGTCGCCTTCGGTCAACTTGTAGGCTCCTACCGGAAAGTGCGGGGTGACGGACATGGACGCTGAAATGGGGAAAGGCTCCACCACTACGCCCCTGTGGCGCGGAATCACGCATCCGCCCAAGGCCATCGTCAATACGCAGACCAAAGCAAGACAGCGGCGTAACGCCATGAATCCTTTTTTCACTGATCCTGTGTGACCGCTTTCTGTTATCATTTGCCCTGTCACTCCTAACTCGAAGCCATTTACATGCATTCCTCGAGCCAATTTTTAAAATAAACCTTCCACCCGGAACATTATGCCGTCGCGCTTCAATTCCATGACACGTCCGTTCCTGTTCTGGGCGTCATGGAATATGCTCTCGTGTTCATATCCAAATCTGGAATTAAGTGTGAAGCGACTCGAAGGCGCCATGTTCAGCGTCAAGCCTGCAGACACATCGACATAATTAAGATAGTTAGGGGTTATACCGTAGACCAGCCTGCTGAAAGCGCCCGCGCTGGAACCTGAACCACAGCCTAAATTAATTGGAAATACGACTTCGGTATGAGCGCCCAGACACGGGACAAGCTCATCAACAGCTATTGTATCTGATGTATTGTCCAGCGTTGGCGCTCCGGTGGGT
>CAZGVM010000223.1:0-4778 GCA_964528855.1 uncultured Desulfomonile sp.
TACGTTCACGTGTGGCTTTGTACGCTCAAACTTCGCCTTGCCCATGGGCTCCTCCAGATTGCTTGAATTCTGCGACGACCTTTTCCGTAACGGATTGCGGCGCCGGTTCATAATGTGAAAATCGCATGGTGAAAGTAGCCCGGCCTTGGGTCAGGCTTCGTATATCCGTGGCGTAGCCAAACATCCTGGCCAATGGCACTCTGACGCCAACCGTTTGAAATCCCGCACGGCTCTCCATGCCGAGAATCTTACCCCTGCGGGCAGTCAGATCCCCAAGTGTGTCGCCAAGGAATTCTCCCGGCGCCACCACTTCGACGTCCATAATGGGCTCAAGGAGAATAGCGGCCCCTTTTTTGCAAGCCTCTTTGAATGCCATAAAACCGGCCATTTTGAACGCCATTTCAGATGAATCGACCTCATGATATTTGCCGTCTACCAGTGACACCTTGACATCCACCACCGGAAAACCCGCGACTACCCCGGATTCCATAGCCCATACGATTCCGTGCTCGACAGGTTTTATATATTCTTTCGGCACCACTCCACCGGTAATTTTGTCCACGAATTCGAAGCCACCGCCTCTGCCAAGTGGCTGGATCTCCAAAACTATCTCGGCGAACTGTCCTTTACCGCCAGTCTGTTTGACGTGGCGATAATGAATTTGGGTAGGCTTGGTCAGTGTCTCCCTGAAAGCAACCTGGGGCTCGCCGACCACCGCTTCAACCTGGAACTCCCTCAGGAGACGGTCCACGATGATTTCAAGATGAAGCTCACCCATGCCCGAAAGGATTGTTTGTCCGGTTTCCCTGTCCGTTTTGACTCTAAGTGACGGGTCCTCTCTGAGTAGCCTGGAAAAGGCGCGAGACATTTTCTCGATTTCGTCGCGGGACTTCGGCTCCACGGCCACTGAGATGACTGGTTCGGGGAATTCTATCGATTCAAGAATGATGGGATTGTCCTCGTCCGCTAACGTGTCACCGGTCTTGGTGTATTTGATGCCGACCGCCGCAATGATGTCGCCTGCTGACGCTTCCTTGATTTCTTCCCGCTGGCTGGCGTGCATTTTGACAAGTCGTCCGATTCGTTCCTTCTTGTCCGCATTTGCATTGTATACGGAGGACCCGGCCGTGAGCTTGCCAGAGTAAACTCTTATGAATGTCAGGTTTCCGGTGTAGGGGTCGTTCATAACCTTGAAGGCCAAAGCCGACAGCGGCCCATCAACATCGCGGGTCACAGTTCGTCCCTTGGGATCTTTGCCCTCAATGGGGGGAACGTCTAAGGGAGAAGGCAGAAAATCGACCACTGCATCCAGTAACTGTTGTATGCCTTTGTTCTTGAATGCTGATCCTAAAAGTACGGGTATCAGTTTGAGTTCGATTGTGGCCTGGCGAATGGTCCGGTACAGTGTTTCAGATGATATATCGTTGTCGCCTTCGAGGTATTTCTCAAGAAGGGAGTCATCCTGCTCGCAAACAATTTCCATCATGGTCTGACGGGCCACTTCGGCTTCGTCTCGATACTCATCCGGCACATCTATAAGGCTATATTTCATGCCCATAGACGATTCATCATAACTCACAGCTTTCATGTCTATGAGGTTGATGACTCCTTTGAATCTGTCCTCGGTCCCCATCGGAATCTGAAGCAGGACCGGGTGAGCCCCAAGTCTTGCTTTGATCATTTCTATGACTCGCTGATGGTCAGCCCCGGAACGGTCCATTTTGTTGATGAAGGCTACCCGTGGGATCTGATACCTGTCAGCTTGTTTCCACACGGTTTCCGACTGTGGCTCTACGCCGCCAACGGCACAAAAAACAGCGACGGCCCCATCAAGCACTCGGAGAGATCGTTCTACTTCAATTGTAAAATCAACATGCCCGGGTGTATCGATGATATTAATTTTGTGATTGCGCCACTGGCAGGCGGTGGCGGCGGATGTGATCGTAATCCCGCGCTCCTGTTCCTGTTCCATCCAGTCCATTACGGCGGCGCCGTCATGCACTTCACCGATTCGATGAGATACCCCCGTGTAGAAGAGAACCCTCTCGGTTGTGGTGGTCTTGCCCGCGTCAATATGGGCCATGATGCCGATGTTGCGGGACTTTGCTAGTGAATCAACCTTCATAATAATTATCTCTGAAACCGTCCTACCATCTATAATGAGCGAAAGCCTTATTCGCCTCGGCCATCTTATGCGTGTCTTCCCGTTTCTTTACTGAGCTGCCTCTGTTGGAGGCTGCGTCCATGAATTCCGCGGCAAGTTTCTCCTTCATGCTCTTTTCTGAGCGTGAACGGGCGTACTGTATAATCCAGCGTATTGCCAACGCCTGGCGTCTCTCCGGGCGAATCTCGACCGGCACCTGGTAAGTGCTTCCGCCAACGCGCCTGGACCTGACTTCTAGAACAGGCTTCACATTTTCAACCGCTCTCTCGAAAATCTTAAGCGGTTCTTCGCTAAGCTTTTTGCCCACGATTTCCAGAGCGTCGTAGAGAATAGTTTCCGCGGTAGATTTTTTACCTTCCCACATGATGCCATGAACAAACTTGGATACAAGTTTGCTGTGGAATTTTGGGTCAGGAAGAATATCTTTTTTGGGCACTTTACCTTTTCTAGGCATTCGGTCAACTCCAGGATATTTCAAGCTCGCCATGTGGCGGTTTTTAGAACAAGCTGAGACGGGCAGCTTCCAGATTGGCCAGGTTCAGAAGGCCGCGAAACCGTTTACGCATGAACCTTCTTTAGGAAATTCCCTTCTAAACCTTCCCCGTCCTTTCGAACGGTTTATCCGGACCCGTATGTCTGTAATCCTCTAGGCTTGGTTATTGATTCAGATCGATCTGGTCGATTTAAAACTTGCTCATCAACAAGCGTAAGCCTGTGTGATGACGAGGATTATTTTGGCCTCTTGGTGCCGTATTTGGATCGGCCCTGTTTTCGATCTGTAACTCCGTAAGCATCCTGAGTGCCCCTGATGATATGATAACGAACACCAGGAAGGTCTTTTACTCTACCGCCCCTTATCAGGACAACGGAGTGCTCCTGCAAATTATGGCCGATGCCGGGGATGTAGGAAGTGACTTCATAGCCGTTTGTAAGACGAACCCTGGCGACTTTTCTAAGAGCTGAGTTCGGCTTTTTCGGTGTAGTCGTATAAACTCTCACACATACCCCTCGGCGTTGCGGACAGTTGGTCAGAGCGGGCGCTGAAGTTTTTCGCCTCGGCTGAGTTCGACCTTTTCTGACCAGTTGATTGATTGTCGGCATACGCCAGTACCTCCAAATATGTATCTTTTTATTATGAGCAAAGCAAGCTGCTTTTGTCAATACTTTTATTGCATAAATATGGCCGGGCGTCACACCCGGCCATAAGCTGCATCAAATAAAAAAGTTTGAACGAGACCATGCAGCACCGTTTGTTGAGCGCCTGGAAGGGTAACTCCCAAGGATCAGTCAGGGACGGTGGCAGTGGATCAAAGTTTTTGAGCGTCGATGTGGAATGCTACGCGCTCTGTTGTTTTTTATCGTCTGCTGTACGCCTGTCCGTTGAACCGTAAGGACCTTCCTCAGCGGCCTGGTCAGTATATTTCAGCTTCAGGTTCTTATATTGACTGAGTCCGGTGCCTGCCGGAATTAATCTTCCCATGATTACATTTTCTTTCAGTCCGCGCAAGTAATCAATTTTCCCGGAAATGGACGCCTCAGTGAGGACTTTGGTAGTTTCCTGGAAACTGGCGGCGCTTATAAAGGAATCCGTAGAGAGGGAAGCCTTTGTTATTCCTAGCAGGAGAGGCTCAGCAAGGGCAGGGGTTCCACCTGCCTGGAGGACGCGGGTGTTTTCTGCCTGAAAGATTTGCCTTTCAATTTGTTCGCCTACCAGAAAATCGGTGTCACCAACTTCCTTGACACGGACTCTCCTTAGCATTTGCCGAACGATGACCTCTATGTGTTTGTCATTGATCTTGACGCCCTGGAGCCTATAAACTTCCTGAACCTGGTCCACCAGGTACTTTGCCAGGTCTTTCTCGCCTTTGATCCCTAGAAGGTCGTGCGGATTCGTCGATCCTTCCATCAGGGCATCCCCGGCGTCAACCCAGTCACCTGCGTGGACGGAAATATGTTTCCCTTTTGGGATCAGATATTCCCTGGATTCACCAATATCCGGTTTTACTATAACTTTGCGCTTTCCCTTGGTGTCCTTACCAAACTCCACCTGGCCTTCAATTTCTGAAATGATGGCGAATTCTTTGGGCTTTCTAGCCTCGAAGAGTTCTGCGACCCGAGGTAGTCCACCTGTAATGTCTTTGGTCTTGGTGGTCTCTCTGGGAATCTTGGCTAGAACATCCCCGGCATGAATCTGTTCACCTTCCTTGACCATGATGTTGGCGCCGACCGGCAGAAGGTAACGGGCCTCTGAATCGCCGATTTTGATTGTTCGCCCCCGTTCGTCCTTTATTGAGACTCTTGGGCGGATTTCAGAATCCTTGTCCTTGTACTCAACGACCACTTTTCTGGACAGACCTGTGACTTCATCGACCTGCTCGTTCATGGTGACGCCTTCGATGATGTCGCCGTACTTGATAATACCGGATACTTCCGTAATGATTGGTATGGTATAAGGATCCCACTCGGCCAGAAGTGTTTCCCTGTTGACCGGTTCATCGTCGGCGACCCGGAGTTTTGCGCCGTAGATTACCTTGTTTCTCTCCCGTTTTTTTGCTTTCTTATCAAGGACTGCGAGTGAACCGTTGCGGTTCATGACCACAAGTTCACCATTCCT
>CAZGVM010000224.1:0-4764 GCA_964528855.1 uncultured Desulfomonile sp.
TTTAGAGCAGCTTTTGCACCTAAGCCACTGTCCATTTTTTCCCGACCATTAATCTCCATGTACGAAATTGTTGTCTACATATTATTAACAATAGCCGCAGTAGCCATTGGAGTATTTTTCTCAGGTATTCTGAGGGGATTTATTGACCAGATAAGGAAATAAGTGATTCTGAAAAGCCTTCCTTCATGGACCAGTGACTACGGTTGCGTTAGGGCAGAATTGCAAACACTCTTGCGGGAAAACCCGAGCCTTTTTTCGGCTTTCCAAAAGAGACAATAGCCATGGCGCCAAATTCGGGAACCTTGTCCAGGTTGGTCAGCAGTTCGATCTGGAATTTGTCTTTTGACAGAATGTACTTCTCCAGAGAATAATCTCCCTTGCTTGTGGCTGTTCCTGGATCTGTGTCGGTAGTCTCATGACCGGAGGCGGTAATGTTTCGATTTTCATAGAGGTAAGTAAGGGCTTCAAGACCCCATCCAGGGTAATGTGCAATTCCCTGACTGTCTTCATTTCTCATGGCTTGAACCTCGGGCCATCTCTTGGACCAGTCGGTTCTCAATGCCACAAAAGAGTTTTGCGGTATTGGGCCATATTTTGACTCCCATAACTTGACATCATCTATGGACAACTGGTAATCGGGGTCATTTTTAACCCTGTCGCTCACATTAATGACCACAAGTGGAAGGACCATGTCTCTGACAGGGATGTCATCCAGAAATCTTTTTCCCCTTACAAAATGGGCTGGCGGGTCCACATGGGTTCCCCACTGTCCAGGTATTTTGTATTGATGGGCCAAAAATCCTGAGCCTTTCGTCCCTATTCCCTCATCGTAGTGATAAACAGTAACTCTCTCTTCGCCGTCAAAGCCCGGCCAGTGTGGAATTCCAGGAGCAAACGAATGGGTCAGGTCAACGAACTCCTTTGAACGCAGCATTTCAACAACTGGCCAGAGCGATGGCGGTAATTCACCGCTGACAGTTGCTGTAAAAGCCATCATGAAAAGCATCGACATTAAAATGAGTTGTTTTTTCATGTTTGAGCCTCCGTGTTATGCTGTTTACGACAGATTCCTGACGTGAGAGAAGATCATGACAGCGCAGTTGCCATTGATTTTGTCCTCGAAATTTAATATGTCAACCTTGGAATGCTGATAATTTCATTGGTACCGGATTGACTCCACATAATTTTTCTAATGTGTCCTTAATTGATGATACAATGTTTTTTAGACTGCAGGAGGGGAAATGGTTGGAACCTATAAAATCGGGATTCCAGTCAGGTTTCGAGACCTGGACTGCATGGGTCATGTCAACAATGCGGTATTCTTTACATACTTCGAAGTTGGTAGGGAATCATTATGGTTGGATCATATTGCCGGTCACATAGACAAATCAGAATCTTACTTCATACTGGCGCATATCGGTTGCGATTTCATCAGGCCTGTTAAACTGGAAACGAGGTTGAACCTGAAGCTGAAGTAATGGCGCAACTATCAGTTTTCGATGATCAAAAATCGAAAACATCCCGAAAGGAGAATTCGGCATGATACCCAAAAACATCCTGTTCTGTACGGATTTTTCAGAAAATTCATCATCAGCCCGTGACTGCGCAGTTGACTTTACTGAAGCATTCAAGGCCAATCTCGCCATTCTGCATGTGCTGGATACCTCCGGACTCAACCTGATCGGTTTCACGGAATCTCCGGATGTTGCATTTCCTGCCTACGGGGTTGCTATCCCCGTTCAACTTGCGGACGAAATTCAGAAAAGCGTCCGGGAAAACACATTGAAGGCGCTTGAACAAATAAGGCTGGATGCGCTGGACAAAGTAAAGAATGTCTCAGTTCATTATGCAGAGGGAGTTACCTCGGTAGAGATCGTCAAGTTTGCCGAAGAAAATTCCATAGATCTTATCGTATTGGGCACACATGGCAGAACTGGTTTCACACGCCTGATCATCGGTTCTACCGCTGAAAATGTAGTCCGAATGGCAAAGTGCCCTGTGCTCACTGTCAAGTCATCCATTCTGACCTGATAGCTATAATAGCTGAGGCCCGGGATTTTTTTCCGAAGTTCAAGGCCAGAAGAATAGTCCGTTCCGTGGATTCAGTCACTGTGACTGAGGGCGTGGTCAATTTTGCCACAAAGACTGAATACTTGCCCTGGTTGTGGGCGATGACCTCTTGGACATACAGAATCCACAAGGATTCGAGTATGCTGTATGGCATTGATTGCCATGCTTTTTTTCATAAATTCATGCAATCGAGTCATCACCCACTTTGTTTGAGCGAAGGTTCTTTCGCTGGATTGAACCCAGTAATTTTCTACTAAAGTAATAGCGTAGTTTTGCCGGCGTATTGATCTCCGACAAAACATGACTTGGGTATCATGGCATGAATACCTTTCGCAAGATCAACTACTTGAGTGACATGCAGGTCTACCCCCATGCTGCAGAAGGCGTATGCGTCAAGGTCACTCATGCCGTATCTCTTGGTCAGGAACTTGATGGCGTTCCTTACAGCCATTTTTGTGGATTCAAGCATGTCGGTATGGAAACCCATGGCAATCCAGTGCGTAGGAGTTGAAGCGAAAGGCTCCTGCACGAGACCTTTCAAGTCCTTTCTAGCTGTGATTCTCAGGGTGATGTTCTTGAAGAAACCTTCCAGGGCATTCAGGTTTACTTCGCCATCGCCTTGGGCGTAGTGGGCATCGCCTGTCTTCAAACCGGCGCCCGGAACATGAACAGGTAAATAAAGGACAGTTCCTGCCACCAATTCTTTGTTATCCATGTTGCCTCCATGTTTTCCAGGAGGAACATTGCTCCAGCTTCCCTTGTCGGGTAGTTGGACACCTATTGTGCCTGGAAACGGTCTCACCGGGCTTTCAATACCGGGTAAAAATTCGAAAGCATTTTTTTTCTGATCGACACGGTACCAGTTGAGCCGTCCTTTGGGAAAATCTTCAGGCAGAAGACCAAGTTTCACGAAGGAAACCTCAGGATTGAGGTTGAAGCCATAATTGCCTGGGACTATGTCCAGAATTTCTATCTGAAGCATGTCACCCGGTTCGGCGCCATTAACGTGAATTGGGCCAGTTAGCGTGTGGTGGCCGGCGCCCTTCTTTGCCGCCTGGACGCCGGTCTTTTCATCAGGGTAGAAACCCGTCTCAGGAGTTTTGGCAATGACCTCCCTGAACCACATCATCCAGTCATCAATTTCCGCCCCTGGTATCATCTTTCCTTTCAGATGAGTATCTGTCTGTATCTCAACGATGTCTCCCGAATTCATGTTGATGACCGGCTTCTCCGAATTGTCCCAGTAGCCCTCGGTGCAGGTAACCTCATTTGCCCCGAGCATGTGATACTTGCCCGTAGAGTCCATTCGTTTGAGGTTCATACTGTAAGAGTGTGTAATGGCAAATTGAGACGCCAGTAGAGAACTCGCAAAAGCAGCGCCATATTTTAGAACGGTTCTACGATCCACCCCTTGGGGTTCATCGTTCAACTGAATGTCATTTCGTGTTTCCAATAGATCCTCCAGCTCACATTGTTCTAAACTTGACCGGTGGCCTAATTTGTTCCTCGGACAACTAGTTTCGCCAGCGGATAAAGCCATGTCGAAACATTAGTCCATTCCATCGGCAGAGTGACCTCCAAAAGAGCAATAGTCGTGCCCATAGCCTTCAACATCATTAAGTGTCTGAGTTCAGGAGCTTATTTAATGACCAGAGATGCAGATTCAAGAATCATAAACATACATATTGGTAGCTTTGTCTGACTCTTCTGTACATAGAGGTAGCGCCGGCCATTGCCGTAAAATTCGCCTCCACACGAATGGACGAACACCTCATGTTCCCAGTCGTGTGAATGGAGCGGGCTGTTACCACACAAGAGTACTCAAAATTCAAATGAGCTATCCCATTATTCTGGACTTAACGGCTGTCAACGGCTATAGGACTGCCTTGACTTGAGAATGTCGATGTGAATTAGGCCGTAATGGAAGTCAGGAAATGATAATTGGGGGAAAAGTTGTGGAATTCCTTGAAAAGAAATGAGGTTTAATACAGGATTGGGCGATATTATTGAAAGGTGTAATTCAACATGATGGAAAACCTGACCAATGATTCTTCAAGGACAACGGAAAAAGACTTTGTTGTAGACCTGTTCCGTCCCGAGGACGCAGACGGTGTTGTCAACCTGTTTCGCTGCGTGCATGGCGAAGATTATCCAATAAAAATATTTTATGACCCTGAAGGCTTAACCAAGGCCAATCATGAAGGGGACTACTACAGTGTTGTGGCCAGGTCTGCAGATGGCCGGATAATTGGCATTCACAACCTGTTCCGTTCAGCGCCCAGTCCGGAAGTGTATGAATGGGGTGTGGGGCTGGTGCTGAAAGAATGGCGCAGCCTGGGGGTCTCTGCGGCAATAGAGCAATTCATGATGGAACATGTTGTGGCAAGGTTGGGAATGCACACCGTCTTTGGTGAACCGGTCACAAACCATGTCTCCATGCAGAAGAAGGGAATGCAATACGGTTATCATGTGACCGCCGTGGAAGTCGGTTTAATGCCGGGTGAAGCATATTCAGGTGAGGGGGTCACGTCTTCAAGGGTCAGTACACTTCTATTTTTCCGGGTCTATCGAAACATTGCCCAGCAGATATTCCTGCCGAAAAACTACTATGTTTGGCTAAAAGGACTTTATGAAAGATTCTCGGAAGGTAGAGTTTTCAACGAATCCACAAGCCCCATTAGCGAAAATGGTTTC
>CAZGVM010000225.1:0-1664 GCA_964528855.1 uncultured Desulfomonile sp.
GGGCGGACAAACTCTCATACGAAAGCAAATCAGCGGGACGAAATCGTCTTACAATGGGTTGGGCATGAAGTAACCCTTGGCCTGGCATTATCGAGTTTTGATGTGCCAGTGATTATCTTCAGTTTTGTGACAGCATAGGTCTCCGTTTGACTTCATGGTGGCATGCTTCGATTATCTGCCGACTACATTTTTGTCCCAGTATACGGTGGTAATATGGGACATACGAACCGCCAGTGGCTGAAGGCCCATCATGGCTGCCCTCAGACAATTTTGTATTGCCAATGGCTGCAAATGCGACAGTAAGTAAGAAAACCAGGACAACAAGTAAACCTCTTTTCATCCCGAACTACCTCTATAAGGTTGACCAATCATATCATTTTTCAGTTCCGGTGATATAAATTTCTCTTTCAACCTTATAAAATTAGATTGTCCTTAGGTATTTATTGGCGAGTTTATTTGAACGCAAGTATGACCTCGGACGGAAATAACATTTGCTGGTAATATTCTCTTACCTCAACCTTGAAATCATGGGTCTGCAATTTCTCTGTCAACTTGACGCCGCGACATCCGCCCATTGTTGAAGGAGAAAGATTGTAGACCCAATCGTACAGACCACTTCCAAAACGTTCTCCTTGCGTCATGTTGACTAAAACCAGTCTCCCGGCCTTTTTGAGAACACGTTTGAATTCAATTAGAATTTTGTCCATATCCTCAAATGGAATGAGGTCAAACATGTAGTTATTTACCAAAGTGTCGACTGATTCGTTTTTAAAACTCAAATCAAAGGCGGTTCCAATATTCAATGAATAATTTGCGCCTGAAATCCGGCTGAGTCTTTTTATGGCTTTATCCAACATCCCTTGTGACAAATCGATACCCGTATTCCTGCCACTCGGATTTCTTTTTACTATTTCATAGAATGCCAGACCTGTTCCGACGGCAACTTCAACAATACTTTGGCCATCTTTAATTTCAGCAAGCTCAATTGCCCTGTTTCTTGCTCGGGATTCCGTCAATATCCCCCACAAATCATAAATTGGGGCAATTCCGTCATAAACTGACCCTATATCGTCCTGAGAAATTCTCGCATCCAGAGCTTTCTGGTCCTTCCTGCAACAACTGATGCCGCAACATGAAAAAGATGTTTCCATTTCCTCTCCTAAGATTAGAGCCTGAGTTTGATGTTCCTGAGCCGTTGAATGACAGTTCTTATATCCCTACCATTTCCGTATGGATTGAAACCTTCTATTAACCCCATCAATGTCATAGCATAAATCGAATGATAACGCGAACTAAATTACATTCTGGGCCGCGCATTGGTATTAGTTTCTTCAAAAATTGAAACTCCATATCACAGTTGAACAAATTCTTCATGAACCTTCGCACGGTACACCAGCTAATTGTAAAGAGCATGAAATAGACAGTAACAACACTTTTTTTTCTGAATAGTGCAGGATACAAGCCCCGCTGGCTACGTTGATTGTGTGTTGGTGTACAAGCTTTCAACCCACTGGATTTTTGGTGAATTTTTAGGTCATGACTTTCAAAATAACCAGTCCGATACATTACCAAGCAGTACGCCGCAGAATGACCCTTGGAAAAGGTATATCCATTAGAACTTTTAAGAAATTGACTGATTTTTTTGAAATACATAAGTTTTTTTC
>CAZGVM010000225.1:1674-4694 GCA_964528855.1 uncultured Desulfomonile sp.
AAGAAATTCAAATATTTCTGAAGCTCTTCCTTGGCTGATCCCGTTTTGCCAAGCGTCGTCGATGAACTTGCTTTTTTCATGGGTAAGTTCCGACTCCTTTCTCCTTAACCAAAGCCTTGCGCAGGAGATCCGCATCGGCATCTGAACATCCGCTGATGGCAACGGCTATCTGGATGACCTATTCATCATAAATTATCAGGCCGTAGGTTTCGTCCAGGATTGGTTTGACTTCGGGTATAAGGCAGTCGATTGGGGGCAGTCCGAGTTTGCGGTTAATGAAATCGTCCATGAGCCCTGAACATAATGGTCCTGGTCGAAATGGGGACAGAAGGGGCACTAGGTCTTAGAAGGTTGACGGTTTATGTTTTATTAGAATATTAATGTGTTCCCAATGGTTTTGCAGTACGGCTATCAGGGAATGATCCGAAGGAAAGGTGTATAAATGCTGTAAGATTGCTTAGTAATAAAGATTTCAGATTCCATTTTCTGGACAAATAATGTCAAATTGTATTTAACGACATCAACCAATGAACTTTTAGCCAGATGCCCTCCACCATCCACGGACAAATCGAGCGAATAACATTCCACAACGAGGATAATGGTTTCAGCATTCTCAAGCTGAAGGTCCGTGGTCATCGGGGGCTGGTCAAGGCGGTGGGGAGTTTCATGGCTCCTGCGCCCGGGCAGGTTATCAAGGCGACGGGTGAATGGCGCAACCATCCGGTTCACGGTGAGCAGTTCGCTATTGTCCAGTACACTACGATGGTCCCGGCCACGGCCGCCGGGATAGAGAAATATCTGGGGTCCGGATTGATCAAGGGTATAGGCCCGGTCATGGCCAAGAGGATAGTGAAGTATTTCGGTGAGAAAACCCTGGATATCATAGAAAGAACCTGCGACCGGCTCACGGAGGTTGAGGGTATCGGAGAGAAGCGTATCCAGATGATCTGGAGGGCGTGGACCGATCAGAAAGCCATACGGGAGGTGATGGTCTTTCTGCAGGGACACGGAGTCAGTCCGGCCTATGCCACTAAAATATTCAAACATTATGGCGATAATTCAATCGAGGTAGTGAAGGAAAACCCGTACAGGCTGGCTATGGACATTTTCGGGATAGGGTTCATTACTGCGGACAGGATTGGGGAGAGTCTCGGGTTCGACAAGAGTTCGGAGGTTCGCGCAGAAGCTGGTGCCGTATATGTTTTGCATCAGATTTCGGATGAGGGGCATGTCTATTATCAAAAGGATTTGCTTGTCGAAAAATCCATCGAAATGCTCGGAGTAGAGAGGACCATTATAGAGCAGGCGCTTCAGACTCTGGCAGCCACGAGACAAATCGTGATCGAGAACCTAACATTGGAGGAATATGGAGAGAATGCTCAGGAAACTGCAGCGGTTTACCTTTTCAAATTCCATGTCAGCGAGAAGGGTGTCGCTTCAAGACTGAAGACTCTCATGCAGGCGCCTCATTTGCGCAGACCTATTGACGCTGACAAGGCAGTCAAATGGATTCAGGAAAAGCTGGCGCTATCGTTGGCTCCGAATCAGGCTGAAGCTGTACGATCCGCCCTGCTTAAAAAGGTTATGGTCATAACCGGAGGCCCCGGCACAGGCAAGACTACCATCATAAAGGCGATCCTGGGCATTTTCGAACGGTTGGGAATCAGGATCCTGCTGGCCGCTCCAACTGGAAGGGCTGCCAAGAGAATGGCTGAGGCCACTGGTCGTGAGGCGAAAACCATTCATCGGTTGCTGGAATTCAGTCCGGCAACCATGGGATTTCAGAGGAATGATGAGAATCCGCTAAACTGTGATCTGTTGATCGTAGATGAAGCTTCGATGGTTGACACGGTATTGATGTATCACCTTATCAAGGCGGTTCCGGAAGAGGCTACATTCATCATGGTCGGTGACGTCAACCAGTTGCCGTCGGTCGGTCCGGGCAGTGTCCTGCGGGATGTAATAGATTCGGAGGCTGTTCCGGTTGTGACACTGAACGAGATATTCCGACAGGCGCAGGACAGTTCGATAATCGTGAATGCCCATCTGGTGAATAAAGGATCGATGCCGAATCTGGAGAAGTCTGCGGTTGGGAGGAATGACTTCTATTTCATAGAGAAGGATGAGCCCGAGGATGCGCTCAGGATCATACTTGAGCTGGCATGTAGCAGGATTCAGAGGGCCTTTGGCTTTGATCCGATTGAAGATGTGCAGATACTCACTCCCATGAACAGGGGAGTAGTAGGGACCAATAACCTTAATATTGAATTGCAGAAGGCGATGAATCCACGAGAAGATGGGCTGGTTCGCGGAGGCAGGACCTACCGTGTCGATGACAAGGTGATGCAGATCAGGAACAACTATGACAAGGATGTTTTTAACGGAGATATTGGCAAGGTTCTGAGGATTGACAGCGAAAACCAGGAGGTAATTATCGGCTTTGACGGCAGGGATGTGGCTTATGACTACAGCGAGCTTGATGAGGTAGTCCTGGCATATGCCGTGTCGGTTCACAAGTCGCAGGGGTCGGAATACCCGTGTGTGGTAATCCCGGTGATGACCCAGCATTACATCCTGCTGCAGAGGAACCTGCTCTACACGGCGATAACCAGAGGCAAGAAGCTTGTGGTGATAGTCGGGAGCAAGAAGGCTCTGGCGATTGCGGTCAAAAATAACAGGACGGTGAAGAGGTATACGTACCTGGGAGAGAGGTTGAAGAATCCATGAGCAGCCTCGATACTCTGATCAATTACCATAAAACAATGTGTTGCCCCTATAAATACCCAAAAACATTTCTATATTCTTTATAAACCATAAACAACCTTAGCAATTACATAGTATTCCGTTATCGGACGGCGAAGCAGCGAACCGCTTCCGGCGGATAATACGGCAACCTTATGTAAGAGCCCTGACCGGCCTACCCAAATTGTTCGAAGCCCCCATCAAACCGAGATTCATTCCTCAGATGCTGATGACAATATTTCTACCGCGCGAGGCTTTCGTGGCAAAAAGCATCATAC
>CAZGVM010000226.1:0-4633 GCA_964528855.1 uncultured Desulfomonile sp.
CCGCAACTTAACCGGATTCTGGATTCGGTTGTGGGCGAGGGGCTGGACGGACCTCACAGCATGCCGGAGGCTGCCCCCTGGCATGTCGTTGACAGGCCTGGCCAAGTTTGGGGACCCGCCGACACCATTATTTGGTGGAACTTCACTTCCAATGGAACAGATCCGCTACATGCGCCGTGGACGCCTGATGAGGCCACAAGCCTGTCATCCTTGGCAGTGGAGCTGAAACCAACCAGGGATCACAGATTGCAGGAAGCGGGTTACTGGAGAAACGCAGTCAGATGGGCCAGAAAAAGGCTAGTCCTTGTAGCGCCGACATCCATCGCAGGTAAAGAAGTCAACTTTCATCCTTTCTGGGATGAAATAGGTTACCTGCTAGACACCAACAATAAGAATACCCGGGCGCTACTTTTTGACGCAAGTTCTCTGTGGCGAAAAGACTCCGTTAATCTTATGGGGCATGACCTCAAGCGGGATTCCGTTCCGTTGTGCACCCCGCCCCAACCGCAGACAGAATGGGAAACTCCACAACCGGTTCAGGTGAGATCTGAAGAATCCCCTACCAGCATGGAAAAATTAATCGCATGTCCCTTAGCTTGGGTTATGGAACACGTTTTGAAGATCGAGCCTCAGAAGATGATTTCTTTGCCGTCCGGTAGCCAGATGCTCGGCACTCTCGCACATGCGGTTTTTAAAGAAATTTTCACTAAAACACCTCTGCCTTCGCCCGATGAAGCTTCTGATTATGCCGAGTCAAGTTTCGATGACCTTGCGCCAAAAATGGCTTCCCCTTTTCTGTTGTCGCAAGCAACACCAGAAAGGGATCGAGCAAGAGCAGTGCTTGCTTCAGCAGCAAAAAAGCTGGCAGAACTTATCGGTTCCTGGAAGCTTACAGTAATAGGATTGGAACAGGACAAAGACAGGAAAGATTTCAGGCAAAACCAGGCTTTCGGAGGGAGAATAGATCTAATTTTGGGAAAAGACCAGTATGACGAGGTAGTAATAGACCTGAAGTGGTCCAGAATGTCCAAAAACAAGAAAGACGAGCTGATAGAGGGGAAATCCATTCAGCTAGCAGCATACGCCTGGCTCTTGACTACGGCAAAGACATCGTTCCCTTTCGGCGCATATTATATGTTGGCCCAGGGCGAACTCTTAGCGCCCAATGGCCATTTTTTCGAGCCTGAGTGTGTTGTCTCAAAGGTAGACCTGAAAGAAATCTGGACCGCCGCGGTTAAGGCCTACGAAACGCGGCTTCAAGAACTAAACAGTAAAATAGCAAAAGTGGAAGGGGTTACCAGCAAAACACAAACTACGAATACACCTAAAAAGAAAGTCCCAAGTCCAGCAATACCTGGTCAACTGTCAATTCAATTGGAACCGAAGTGCAATTACTGTAGTTTTGTCAACCTTTGTGGAGCCATAGGGGTAACAGCATGAACGGCTTAGCCATCAAAATTATAAGCGCCAGCGCAGGATCGGGAAAGACTTATAAACTGACCGGGGAATTGCTCGATCATATTAAGTCGGGGATAGAGCCTGAGAATATCCTCGCCACAACTTTTACCAACAAAGCCGCTTCGGAATTGATTGAGAGGGTGCGAACCGAGCTTTTTAAGGCTGGTCATAGGGAATCAGCGCAACGTGTTCTTGATGGCTATCTGGGAACTGTGAATTCAGTTTGTGGGCGGTTGTTAAAGGAATTTGCATTGGAATGCGGGTTGCCTCCTGTCCAGGATGTTTTGCCTGAGACGGAAGCGCATTTTATTTTTGAGAGAGCTGTAGCGTCGGTCATCGAGAAATACTCTCCACAAATTGAACCCATAGCCCGGCGTTTCAGTATGAAAGAGCGGGATATTGAAGCAAAGCCATCTGCTTCAATTAATCGGTACTCTTCAGGTGGACAAGATTGGAGAAAATCTATTCAGGATATAATCAGTGAGGCTAGGCAAAACGATATTGACGCCAACAATCTGAAAAAGAGCGCCAGCCTTTCCTGGAAAGGACTCAAGGAACTACTGGGTCTACAAATTCGGAATCGCACAGCCTCACAGTTGGATGATGAACTTACAGAAGCTATCCGGCAAGCCTACGTTGCCATAAAAGACAATCAGGACATTTTTCAAAAGACTGAAACTGTTCGAAACAAACTTGCAGGCTATTGCAGATTGAATGTCAGAGCCGAATCGCTGTCTTGGCATGATTGGGTTGAGCTATCATCAAAGCTCGAACCAGCCCAACCCAGTCAGGGCTCCTATAAACAGGTGCAAGATGCGGCTAATTGTCATTTGGAACATCCCCGTTTCCACGAAGACCTTGAAACATTCATCAACCTGCTTTTCGAGTGCGCTGCTGAAGCCATGAATTATTTCGCAGATTTCAAGGGGAAGCACGGGCTTATAGATTTCGTGGATCAGGAAAAACTTACATTGGAATCTCTTAGGCAACCACATTTGAGGCTTTGGCTGCAGCAAAAACTGGATCTTGTTCTGGTGGATGAGTTTCAGGATACCAGTCCGATCCAGTTAGCTCTTTTCCTTGAACTCGCAGACCTCGGAAAAAAATCAATATGGGTAGGTGATCAGAAGCAATCCATATATGCCTTCCGGGGGACAGACCCCGTCCTCATGGATAATGCAATCGAACAGCTTACAGGCAATACGCCTCTTGATATTCTTTCTGATTCATGGCGTTCACGATGCAGCCTGTTGAAGTTTACCAACAGCCTGTTTAGTAAAACATTTGAGTCTTTGAAAATTCCGTCTAATAGAGTTGTGCTCAACCACAAGATAGATGACCTCCCAAGTCAGGGAATTCCATTGCATGTTTGGCGACTGATTAGAAAAAATAGTACGGAAGAGGCCCAGTCTCTTGCAACCGCGATGAATCAACTGATTAGCACCGCAGCAAACTATCCGGTTATTGAAAAGGAATCTCAAAATCAACGGCATCTTCGTCCTTGCGACATAGCCATACTGTGCCGTACGCAGGAGACTAGAAAACGGGTAGCCGAAGCCCTCGAAGCAACTGGCGTCCGAGTGACCACACCGAGACAGGGCTTGCTTTCGACACCAGAATGCGTCCTGGGATTTGCATGCCTGCGATATCTTGTCGACGACAAAGACACCTTGGCACTGGCTGAGATTCTTCATTACACTGAAAGTTCACAAGGTACTCCGAGTTGGTTCCAGGAGTGGCTTACACTTTCGAGTTCTCAAAATACGCCATCATTACCCGTTATTAAAAAATTGAATGAGCTTCGTGATAGCCTGATTAATTTAACACCCAACGAAGCGATGGAAGCAGCGCTTAATTTAGTTAGCATGCATGAGTCTGCTCTAAAATGGGGGGATGGCATTCACCGTCTGGCCAACGTGGAAAAGCTGAGATGCCTAGCCCGAGACTATGAAGACCAGTGCCTGGTCAATCGCAGCGCAGCTACCCCTGCCGGGCTGGTCACTTTCCTCTTTAACAAAATTAAGGGCGGCGATATGGACACACAGCCAGAAGGTCAGGATGAGCAGGCTGTCCAAGTCCTAACTTACCACGGAGCCAAGGGGTTGGAATGGCCCATGGTTATTATGTTCGAATTGGATAAGGTTTATGAGGCCAAACCGTTTGGAACCCATGTAAGCTCTGATCAGAACAACTTCGACGCAGCGGCTCCACTGAATGGCCGCTGGATAAGATACTGGCCCTGGGCTTACGGGGACTACAAGACAGTGGAAGGACTCGATTCGAAAATAGAAAATTCGCCAGAATTCAAAGAAGCCCAAGATAAACAGTTGAAGGAAGCGGTACGCCTTCTTTATGTAGGAATGACACGGGCCAGGGATTATCTTTTTTTTGCCGTAGGGGTAAAACCTGATAAGGACAATAAGAGCAACGGGAAGGTTTTAACGAAGTGGCTCGATCTGCTGAAGGGTAAAGATGGTAAGAAAATACTTTCCTTGCCACAGGGAGTGGGGAAACAACGACTCTCAATCGGTTCCGATTCGTTTGACATAATGGTAGAGCAATTTGATCCAATCCAACCCCAGCTCAATGCTCAGGCCGATCAAACCTTCGTTACACACACCACATTTGACGACATTAAATTCCCCCCAGCACGCCTGGTTCCCAGTCAAGTGGGGGGCGCAATGACTCCAACGGTCTGCATTACGAATACAGTCCGGTTGGGCGACCGCATTCCAATCTTGGGCAAGGTGGACATGGAAATACTCGGCAACGCCATACACGCCTTTCTGGCGGTTGACAATCACTCATGGGATGATGGAAGGCGTCTGGCAATGGCCGGACAAATCCTCGATAACTGGAAGGTAACGGCCATAAAACAGGAAAACCTACTAAAAGTCAGTAACAGACTGCGATCTCACATCGAGCAGACATACGGAGCATATTGCGTTTGGCTTAGGGAATGGCCCATTCATTTGAAAAAGGGGGATCAGCAAACTAAAGGATGGATCGATCTACTTTTAAAGACACCGTCCGGTGGTTTGGTGATAATTGACCACAAGAGTTTTCCGGGAAGCAAGGAGAAGAGAGAGGAAAAGGCCCTGAGTCACGCCCCCCAACTGGCCATTTACCGTGAGGCGGTGGAGAAGGCCACAGAGGAATCCGTTATCGCGACCAT
>CAZGVM010000227.1:0-4601 GCA_964528855.1 uncultured Desulfomonile sp.
CTGCACGGGCATCTTTTCCGGCTTTGACTTCTCACGCGTAGAGCACTAGAACTGATTTGCGCTCGGAAGCTTGTTTCCGCCGGTTGTGGCAGTGGCGCTGGCGGGGGTAACGGCAGCAGCTACGTTAAAAAAGCCAGAAACGGAGTCATACAACGTTAACGCCGCGCTTTCCTGGACATTTGAATCACCCCAAAGGTCAGCGCTGCCTGTTCTGCTGAAATACCGCAGCCTGAACTCAAACTCGCCATTCATGGAGAATTCCCATGCCATGGCGGGGGCGGCGACTGCTACGACGAGCAGAGCAGCCATGATTGACAACCAAAATCTTTTCATATTTCCTCCCAATCCAAAAAATGAAATGGAAAAATGGCCCACCGGGCCGTTAAAAGCCTAATCTGCCGTATAATTTCTTTGGGGTCTGCGCGCTAACGCCGGAAACGAAGCGGCCAACTTCGTGTGGGCGATTAACGGGCGAACCCTGTATACGACTAAACCAATGCTTTACAAGGACATTTGATGTTACAAATCTGTATCACATGGATGTATGTAGTGTCAATTGTTTTTTTTGTGTTAGGGAGATGTAAGTCGGCGTTAATCGTAATGAATACAATTTGGCGGCTGAGTCTTGAGCCCACGCTGGAGCCGTCCCCGGCGGAACCGTGGGATTGTTTCGGAACCTCGCCCACGAAAAAAATCAGGAATTGACTTGAGTCAAACACATCGGCTTTATTTTTGTCTATAACTGATACACGAAATAGAACGCAAAGAAAGGGGACCGGTAGCATGAAACCGAGGAAATTCTCAGATTCCGTAGATTGGGTTGGGGTTATCGACTGGAACAGGCGGCTATTCGATTCGCTGATACCGCTTCCGGACGGCACGAGCTATAACGCCTTTATCATAAAGGGTTCGGAGAAGACGGCGCTGGTCGATTCCGTCGATCCCCACTTCAGTGATACGTTGATGGAACAGATCGCTGAAGTTCCCCGCATAGACTACATCATAGGCCATCATGCGGAGCAGGACCATAGCGGGACGATACCGCGAGTGCTGGCAAGGCATCCCGAGGCAAGGGTGGTATGCGCACCCAAGGGCAAGGAACTGCTCGGACTCATGCTCGGGATACCAGCGGAGCGTTTCATGGTTGTGGAGGACGGAGCTGCTATCTCACTGGGCGACAGGACGCTGGAGTTCATCCACACACCGTGGGTTCACTGGCCGGAAACGATGGCCACATACCTCAGGGAAGAGAAGATTCTTTTCAGCTGCGATTTCTTCGGGTCGCATATTGCCACGACGGAGTTGTTCGCCGTGGATGAGCCTCGTGTATATGAGGCGGCGAAACGTTATTTTTCCGAGATAATGATGCCATTTTCAAGGATCATAGAGAAGAACATCGAAAAGGTGACAAAACTCGACATCGGCATAATCGCTCCGAGTCATGGGCCTGCCTATTCACGACCTGAATTCATAATCGACGCGTACCGGGACTGGACGGCATCGAGCCCTAAGAACCTTGCGGTCATAGCCTATATATCCATGCACGGCAGCACGCGAATGCTTGTTGACAGGCTGGAGCGCTCACTTGCGGCGCAGGGGGTGACGGTGGCGCAGTTCGACCTTTCCGTCACGGACATCGGCAAGCTGGCGATCATGCTGGTTGACGCGGGCACGATAATCCTGGGGACTCCGACGGTGCATGTCGGGCCTCATCCCGGTGTGGCGTACGCGGCAATGCTGGCGAACATGATACGGCCGAAGGCGAAATACGTCTCGGTGGTGGGATCATACGGGTGGGCCACAAAGGCCGTGGAACAGCTCGCCGCAATGATACCCAACCTGAAGGTGGAGGTATTGACGCCGGTCATCTGCAAGGGACTGCCCACTGAGGCGGACCTCGCGGCGATAGACGCGCTGGCGGCCCTGGTAGCGCAAAAACACAGGGAGGCGGGATTTCCGGAACTGCCGTCGATTAAATGGAACTAAATGGGAGTTACTGTTTCAAGGTTTCATGAGCCTGTTGTTCCAGGATCTTTTTCATCCATGAGTTGAGGCTCAATCCGGAAGCAGCGGCAGCCATGGCTACGTCTCTATGAAGGGATGGGCCCAGTCTGAGCCTAATATCACCGGAGTAGGGTTTGTCGGGTTTTTTTCCGGTTTTTTCGCAGAGACTCAGGTATTCCTCCACTGAATGTCTGAGCGCCTGTTCCAATTCCGAGACTGACTCTCCCTGAAATGTCACTACGTCCTGAATACCGGCAACATCTCCATGAAACAACCTGGCTTCAGGATCAAAATCGAAGACTCCAATGTAATCCTTGTATCTAAGCATGTTCATCGCAAAACATTCCTCAGGGTGTGTCGCTGTTTGCTGTTCATGATTCATGGTGGCGCCTGACGACACCATTGTCAAGGGTTGAACAAGATTGAATGTTAAACACCCCTGGATGAATCCAGGGGCTCAGGACTTTGGCCCTGCCGAGCCTTGGGCGCCCAAACGGGGCGTAAGTCTTGAGCCCATAGTGGAACTCTGGGTACTGGGCACGAGTACCTTGTTTTCGTACCGGAATATTTAAAAACATCAGTCGCTATTGATAGTGGTGATTTTTGAATTAAACAAGGGTATTTTGTTTTTGATGACATCCCATACAATGTCCAGATCGACTACGAAATATTCATGAATGAGGATATTTCGTAACCCTGAAATTTTAGCCCATTCCATGTCCGGGTATTTATCTTTAAATTCCTGGGGTAAATGCCGTACAGCCTCTCCTATGATCTCCAGGTTGCGAAGAATTGCCTCTTGCCTCATGAGGTCGTTCAGGAATTCTTCATAGTTTAGTCCTTGACACAGAACATTTAACCTGTCCAGGCAGTAGGCGATATCATCCAGCCATACCCTGTGGTCCCTAGACATAAACGGCGCTCTCGCAGATTGATCGTCGAAGCCTAGGCTTGACGGATTCCGCTGTTACCAGATCCACGCTCAGCCCCAGGAGTCCCTCCAGGAACAGTTTCAAATCCATGTAGTTGTCAAAAGTCTTGTGTTCGAATTCTACTATGAGATCCACGTCGCTAAGCGGTTTCTGTTCATCCCTGGTGTAGGACCCGAAGACTCCGATTCGCCGGACACCGAACTTACTTATGCTGGATCGGTTGTCCTCGATAATGCCGATAATTTCCTGAAGCGTCATCGTCGGCCCCATTCCTGGACTCTTTTATAGCCATTTCCGTAATCAAGTTAGTTCAGATATCTCACTTTTGCAACAGGGCGCCCCAAAGGGGCGTAAGTCTTGAGCCCATAGTGGAACTATGGGTACTTCCTGAGGCCACATATAAAAAATTTACCTGGTATTAAATGGTTCAGGCCAGTTGCCGTTGCAAACAAATACATCTGGAGATTTACATTTTTGTGCAGCGAAGTATTCCCCCTGGTCATCGGTAAGCCCCGCTATCTCAGAATGACATTCATCTCCCCTGTCGTTGGGAGTATTATGGATAGTGAACTTATCGTGTCCAAAATAAGACTCTAAATCTTCAGTTTCGATAATCCAATAATAAAAGGGTGTTTTTTCTTGTATGACCAGAGGATACAGACTTTCTATGTGTTCACAAATGTTGTCCGTGTTTTGCAGTATACAATCTAAACGCACAACCGATACTGTGCCATTCCCATAATTCCTGAAGGCATATCTGAACTTGAATCTTTGCTGTCCTTTGCTAAATGCTCTCTGGTTGAGTATTCGTATGACTTGCATCTGTATTGCGCTTTCAGATTTCTTCTGAGTTGGTGAAGGTAGAATATTGAGGTGTCTCTATCGGTATTTGGAAGCCTTATAAGGGTTTTAAAATTTTCACCCAACCCTCTTTCATAATAGATTGAATAGGTTAAGTCTTTATGGATTAACACTTCCAGTGAATCTTCTCCGTGAATAAAGGTCAGGACAATGCCACCATTTATTTCCGGCATGGCCTCAGTAGTCAATCCCAAATAAACAGCTATTTCATACACGGCTAGGGCTTCATTTATCACTTCCGAAGCAATGGGATCACCTACACCAAAATCCCAACCCTGTTCCAGGTTTGCAAAGGATTGAATTTCACAGGCTAACTCATTTGTTGGACTTGAATACCATAATTTTAGAGGGTTTAAGTTTTTGAGCATGTGTCACCCTCCAGGTTTGGGCCTTGAGTTATCTTACTCATTTCCTCCATTGTCAGTATGGACCCCATCTCTTTCTCTACAGATTCCACCAAGTCTTTTAACGCAAGCATCATTGTTTTTGCTGTGGAAAGATTCATAAAAATGACATTAATGGGGGTTCCCATTAGAGTGGTTACCACAAACAGATCAGTAGCGCTTAGTCCCACATTAAAGCCATTGACATAGTATTTGGGAACGGGGCCATACAATGCACTATTAACCATCTGTTTTGTTTGATCAATGGGAATATCAGCCATATCTGTTCTCCGTTGTCCAGGGTGTTAAATAGTAGCTTGCTTCAACAAAAACAGTCAACATTTCTTTGTATTAACTTGTAATCATGTTAGTTCAGATATCTCACTTTTGCAACAGGGCGCCCCAAAGGGGCGTAAGTCTT
>CAZGVM010000228.1:0-4343 GCA_964528855.1 uncultured Desulfomonile sp.
GAAAATTCCAGGGATTTGATGATCAGGTTGACAAGTTCAGGGTCCACTTTGTGTGGCCCTCCCCCTGAGGACTCGTTCAAGCGGGTTAAATCGGATGATTTATGAAACGACGTCAGGTTTTCGACTCGCCTGAGTTCAACAAACGCCGAATCAATCGCGGGCCTCGTTTTATCCGGGGGACCAACGGCGCTGATTTCCACCAGGGTTCCCATGGCTATTTGGGAAACCCTGGTGATTTTACGTTCGTTGTCCGAACCGCATGAAACGATTAGAGCCGCCAGCGCAAGCGCAGTGAGAAGTCTGATTTGTCTGGGAATCACTTTTCAGCCTCTGGAGGGCGATAACCATTGTGACCGGGAACTCAACAGTTTCAGGGGCGCCATCAGCGAGAAGAAAGGGAACATGTAGACGGCGGCCAGTGTGGGGGCCAATGGCCCAAAGAATTCGGAAGAGAACACTATGACCAGGACATTGTTCACTATGGCCATGCTTATACCGCCTGAAAGCCTGGCGCCCGGAGTGTCGGAGCGGACAGAAACAAAACCTGCGGCGTAATATACCAGAGCAAGAACATAACTGATTGCGACGGCCACCAGCAAAGTCTCCCAGTTCAGGTAGAAAAAACGCGAATACTTTGAAAAAACACCCATATTGATCAGGGCGAACAGCAGCAGCGAAACAGGAAACTGGAATCGTCCAAATTTCTCGAGAACTCCGGGAATGCCCCTGCGCGCAAGCGCGACCAGCGCTAGCGGAACAAATATCACGGCCGCCAGCATACTGATCATGGGCGTTACGGGTATGTTCGCCTGATTGCCGGCAAGCGCCTCGACCAGGGCGGGCAGCGTGAACGGAGTCAGCAGGGACGTGATCACTACCATCCTCAAGACCGGCGCAACGTCGGTCTCGCACATATTGGAGACAAACGGCACCACCACCCCCGTGGATATGCCGGACAGCAACAGCGCCGGCAGGGCGAATTCCGGGGACACCTGAAGCGTTATCAGGTAAAGGACGGCAGGAAGAATGACCAGCTTTACCAAGACCAGGGAGCCCAGTTCGAGAAATGAGCTTCGCGATGTGTCAAGCAGCGAATCAAAGTTAATACGCAGGAAACTCAGGAAAAGCAGGGTCATCATAAGATACAGGGGATACGGCTGTAACGGCTCGCATAACTCCGGTTTCAGGATGGCGAACCCCACAGATACACAGACCACCAGCAACAACAACATATCATTCAGCCTCATCGGTTTCTCCGTCGTTGAGGCTGAATGGAATTTCCCTTGAGATAAGCTCCCGCGGAATTATGGATGGTCTTGTGTTTCATCTTGAATTGGAGAAGCTCTTACCACTCAGCCCACAGGAACAGCCCGGTCGGATCATCGAAGTCGCGTTTGGGAACGGCGCCCTGTATCTGCGTAGCGCTCAACTCAGCGGCGAATATCGGGCAGCCTGCAGCCAGGTGACCGCCGTAACACAGGAAGTCCTCACCTGAAATCACTATGTGGGCGTGGACGAATATTTCACCGTCCTTCTCCGAAACATTGCCGATGCAAGCTACTATTTCCAGGGGACCTGCAAATTCCCTGTAATTGTAAACCCGGGCCACCGGATCGTAAAAACCCATAACGGCCTTGTCCAAAGCTCCTATAAGGCTGAAACACCCTTTTTTGACGGACCTTGACCTGAACTCATTCGTTATTGATTCCAGTAAGTCCGATCCCTTGGGCAAGCGCGCCAGAAAACCCGTATCCATGACTGACATCTCCTGTCTGTTTTATTTTCCACATGAATCAATTTGAGGTTTATCAACTCATAGGATATCCTTGACCAAAAATTCCATCAAGAGGATTAACGTGAAAATCGGATTTTGTCACCATTGCGCAGAAAAACTCCAGTTTGACGACAGGGTTTTCAGAAATGACACTTGTCCCAATTGTGGCTCTGATATTTACTGTTGCCTCAATTGCCAGGACTTCGACGAAACTTTCTCAAACCATTGCCGCGAATCCCAGGCTGAAAGAGTTTCAGTAAAGGACAGACGCAATTTCTGCGAATATTTCCGCCTGTCCGAAACGAAGAAATCATCACAGGCCAAAGACAAGGCCGCTGAAGCGCGTCGCAAACTGGAAGAACTGTTCAGGAAATGATCAACAGTAGTGGAGGGCGTCTCCGCCCTCTATTTATTCCCTGCAGCCTCTGCAGGCTTATTGAATATTCGCCGGCCGCAGTGACAGATAAATACATCCGGCGCAAAGGCCGGATCTACCGTCACGACGGTTTTAATAATCGTCGTCATCATCTGCCTGAGAGGAATTCGCTTCTTCTATTTCCTTGAGTAAATCTTCCGGGAATACTTCTCTTGGGGCGTCACGCCAGAGTCCTTCAAGGTCATAGAAATTGCGGACCGGAGTGTGAAAGATGTGGACTATTACGTCGCCCAGGTCCAGAAGAACCCACGTCGATTGTGACAGGCCCTCGCTGGACACAGGTTTATAGCCATCGAGGTGAGCGCGCTCGAGCACTGCCTCCGAAATGGCTCTGGCCTGTTTGTTCGAATTTGCGGAAACTATGAGAAAATAATCCGCCATCGGCGTGATCCCGACCAATCTCAGCAGGACCGGGTTGTGGGCTTTCTTTGACAATGCGGCGCGTAAAAGGGTTTCCGCCTTTTTCTTTGCGCCTTCATAATTAACGGGTAATGTTTGCTCTTTGACTTTCAAATCTTAAATCCTGTACAATCTCGTTTTTTCTATGTAATCGGTTACTGCGTCATGCGTAAGGTATCGTATGGACTTTCCCGAACTGACGATCTCCCTGATCTGCGTGGACGATATGTTCAAACCATTGACCGGCGACTTGATCAACAGCCTGGAAGACTCATGGGTTAAAACGCCGTCCCTGAGCCTGAAACGTGAAACCAGATCAGGCGGAACATGCTTCCAGACCAGGTCAAAATCCGCATCGGGACGCTCCACCACTATGAAACTGGACAATTCGAACAGCCTTGGATAATTTTTCCAGGTCTGTATTTCACTTAAGGAATCAGTGCCTATTATAAAGAAATATTCATTATCTCTGTCCTCGCTGAATTTTTCAAGGGTTCTGAATGTGTAGGAGGGCGGATCAAGCTTTAGTTCAATATCCGAAACTTCGAACAGCGGGTTATCCTGACAGGAGAGTATGGTCATCTCGAGTCTGCTGTGCGCAGGCGCAATTTCCCGGGAGTTTTTGTGCGCAGGCGTGTAACACGGAACAAAAATTACCTTTTTTAGTCCATGACTGTACGCCGCTTCCTCGGCCAATCTGAGATGCCCGATATGAGGTGGATTGAAAGTTCCGCCCAGTATGCCTATTTTCAAAATAATTCCGTTTTGATAGTAGTAACTCGTTTCAGTGTCACAGGATATATTTAAATGACTCTCTTGGAAAGTATATTTAATTCGTCTATAACAATTTCGATGTAATGACAGGCGGGAGGTCCCTGCGTTGGAATATTTTTTTGGATTTATAATTCTTCTTGGCGCCCTTATTTTCGTTCATGAATTCGGTCACTTCATTGTAGCCAAACTCCTCGGGGTCAAGGTTCTCAAATTCTCACTCGGTTTTTCCCCCGTAATGTTCAAGAAAAAATGGGGCGAAACGGAATACATGCTCAGTTGGATACCTCTGGGCGGTTACGTAAAACTCTACGGCGAGGACCCCGAAGCTGAAGAAGAAATAGATGAAAAGGATCGCCACAGGGCGTTCACCAGCAAGCCTGTCTGGGCGAGAATGGCAATCGTCATTGCAGGCCCCGCCTTCAACATGATATTTGCCATGATCCTGTTGTGTATAGGTTTCATGTCGGGCTTTCCCGTGCTGACAGGAGAGGTCGGCAAGGTGCTGCCCGACAGTCCCGCCATGAGCGCAGGCTTCAAGCCCGGCGACCAGATACTCTCAATTGACGGCCAGAGATTCTGGCGCTGGGATGATGTAAGGAACACCATTCAGGCCAACGCCAACAAACAGATAATCATAACGATCGACAGGGACGGCAGGGAACTGGATTTGCCGGTTACTCCCCTTTTAGGCGACCAGAAGGACATGTTCGGAGAATATCGCGGCCAGATAGGCATTGCGCCCTCCGGAAAAAAAGCGGAATTGAGCGCCGGCGCCGCCATAGTCGAAGGCGTCAGGTTTACGGGCTTTCTTACCAAGCTCGTCTTTACCACCCTGGTTAAACTCGTTCGTGGAGAAATTGGAGCGGACGCCCTGAGCGGACCCATCACAATTGCTCAGGTCTCGGGTAAAAGCCTCAGGGAGGGAGCCTTCAGCTTCATCTTCCTGTTAAGCTACATCAG
>CAZGVM010000228.1:4364-4600 GCA_964528855.1 uncultured Desulfomonile sp.
AACCTTTTGCCGATACCGGTGCTCGACGGGGGACACGTCCTGTTCCTGGCAATCGAGGGTATCATCAGGAAACCGGTCACCGGCAGAGTTCGTGAAGTCGCCGTGCAGGTAGGCCTGCTCATTATCGTGTTCCTTATCGGCCTGGTCTTCTACAATGACATTTACCGCATAGCCACCAAGGGATGGTCCCTGGCGCCGTAGTAGATATTTCATGATAATATTATCCATACATTCGA
>CAZGVM010000229.1:0-4552 GCA_964528855.1 uncultured Desulfomonile sp.
CGACCGGTAAGGCGAACGGATTTCCAAAATCAGGCATTTTGTTGAAGTCGTCATGCTGGTTGCCGTGTTCCACCCAGATTTTCTTGCCGCCAATTTCCCTGACAATTGACGGTCGCTGCTCAAGCGCTACGTTGAAGTCTTTGAGCATTTCAACGAATTGGGGATAACACGCGATTTCATAGTCGTGATTACCCGGCAAAAGGGTAATCTTTATCTTTTCCCCTGCTGACCTGAGCCCCTCAAAAATTTTTGGGAACTGCCCGATCAATGCCTGTAATTTTTTGGGGCCCTCGATATCGGTAAATTCCCACATCCCGAAGATGTCCCCCAGGATGACAAGCTCCAAGTCTTCTTCCTGCGCTGACAGTTTACGCAAGAATTCCAGTAACTCAGCCTCATAATCGCACACACCCAGCGCTTCATCCCCACCAATGTGCAAGTCACTAATAAAATAATATGTATTGGCCACGGCTCGTTTCCCTCACTATTGCAACCTATGCCGGTTACACCATGCACAACCTGACATATATTTGCAACAATTCCATTATTAAATCCATTCAATGGCGGCCTTGGCCAGTGGCAGGGTCATAACTGTGATACCCTTTCGCAATTTAAATAACATCCAAGTATTCGAAGTTTGTCATTGAGCGCAACCTTTCGGTAAGATCGTGTAGTTCACGCAATCCATGGCCTTTGGGAGCCCAACCGATTCGTAAACCATCTCCCCAGAATGTTGGAGAACGGTATGGCAAATTATTTTAAAAATCACGAACTGGTAATAATAGCGTCAGCCAACGACAACGTGCTGCCCGACCCTAAAATGTCCAGGGAGGTTATCGGAGGAATTCAGAAACAAACACCATGAAATTCCAGGGGGTCTCATAGTAGGTATGCGCAATAAATTGATCACGCATATTTTGTAACCTGGACATCCTTTGGCGCACCATGACTCATGCTTTGCCAACGCTCCGAGGCAAACTCCAACACGTGATGCAGGTTACTGATTGGCCAATACTTTTTGGTGGAGGCGGCGGGAATCGAACCCGCGTCCGAAGATCTTCAGCCGAAGATATCTACATGCTTATTTCGAGTTTTAATTCTCGTCCGTCAAGACCCGCTCGAACCCGGTTCCATCTGGACCAGCCCGCTAATTATTTCGCCTCATTTCCAACAGGCGCGGAAACTTGGCTATCCTGCTAGCCTCGCCCCTTCCATTCCCACAGGAGAGAAACAGAGGGACGCTAGCCTACGCGGCTAGAGCGTACTCGTAGTTATCGGCGAGTATATTTATTTTCCAGCGGATTAACGAGTCACCGGAGTGCTCGGCATGCAACCTTGACCTCAACTATCCCCGTCGAAACCAGGTCGCCCCCGTTCGACAAGTAAATTGACCTTATAGCAAAAGACAACATTATGAAAGAGAAGTTTCCTGAAATAGACCTTGAAAAAGAAAATAAAAACATCACAAGGTCCGTCTAACGCTGTTTGAACTTCATCATGCGTTCCAGTTCGCGTCTCTGGTCCTTTTTCTTGATGCTTTCCCTCTTGTCGTAGTTCTTTTTCCCACGAGCCAGGCCCATTTCCACTTTTACTTTGCCCTTTTTGAAATACATCCTGAGCGGAATGAGCGAATAACCACGCTCTGCCACTTTACCGGTGAGTTTTTTTATCTCTTGCTTGTGCAGTAGCAGCTTCCGATCACGCAACGGTTCGTGATTCTCCCTGTTAGCCTGTGAATATGGGGATATGTGACAATCGACAAGGAAAATTTCCCCGTTTCTAATTTTGCCGTACGAGTCGGACAGGTTGGCCTTTCCATCGCGCAGCGATTTAACTTCCGACCCCATAAGGCATATCCCGACCTCAAAGGTGTCCTCTATCTCAAAATTGAAGAAGGCTTTGCGGTTCTTGCAAATTATTTTGACGTGTTCTGTCTTGTTCATGAATGTGTCACGAGTTGTTCAGGAAATAGTCTTTTGGAAATCTCTTGGTTATCCATGATTCCAGGAGGGAGTGAATCTCGTCGGCTTCCTGCATTCTGAAAGCCTTATCGGCAAGCTCGAGACATTCTTCAAGAGTTATGGATCTTATGAGTTTTTTCACGATGGGGATGGAAAGCGCGTTCATGGACAATTCGTTGATCCCGAGAGCGATAAGTATAGGAATATTTACCGGGTCTCCAGCCATTTCTCCACACATCGAGACATCTATTCCACGCGCCTGACCGGCGTTCACCACATGCTTTATGAGTCTCAAAACCGCCGGATGGAGAGTGTCGTAGAGATAGTTGACATGTTCATTCACTCTGTCGATGGCCAGAGCGTACTGAATAAGATCATTTGTCCCAATGCTGAAGAAATCGACTTCCCTTGCCAGCAGGTCTGCAATTGCGGCGGCCGATGGGACTTCGACCAGAATTCCTATCTTGTAATCATTGCAGAATTCGATTCCTTCTGCAGTAAGTTCCGCTTTGACATGATTGATGATGTTCTTGGTCGCAATGATTTCGCTCATGCATGAGATCATGGGTATCATAAGGCGGCAGTTTCCATGACATGCGGCTCTGAGTATTGCGCGGAGTTGGGTTTTAAAAATTTCCCTGTAACTCAGGCAAAGCCTTATTGCTCTCAAGCCCATGGCAGGATTGGTCTCCTGGGGTAAATTGAGGCTCGTGGCAATCTTGTCTCCGCCGACATCCAGCGTTCGGATCGTCACCGGCTTTGGTCTGTTGTATTCCAGAACGCGTCGATAGGCTTCATACTGCTCCTGTTCCGATGGAAGATCCGATCGACCCAGGAACAGGTATTCAGTTCTGAATAATCCAATTCCCTCACATCCATGATTCAGGGCTATGTCCATTTCATCGACAAGTTCGATGTTGGCGGTGATCCTTATTGAGCGATTGCCGTCCCTGGTTACCGCAGGCAGTCGGCCAAACGCCATCAATGACTGCTGGTAGTTACGAAAGACGTCGTGGCGCTGCCTGTACCTGAAAATCATTTCAGGATCAGGATTTAAAATGACAATTCCCGTACTGCCGTCAACCACGATCGTGTCGCCGGTTTGAACCATCCGGCTGATTTTTTCCATTCCTGTGACTGCAGGAATTTTCAGGGACCTGGCCATGATGGCGGTATGCGAGGTTCTTCCACCGACGTCTGTTACAATTCCCAGAACATCCTCACGTTTGATCTGCGCAGCGTCGGCAGGCGAGAGGTCGTGAGCCACTATTATGGAGTTCGGGGGGAGTTGGTGTATCTTCCTCTCCGATGAAAGGCCCATGAGGATTCGCAAGACTCTTTCCCCCACGAAATGGACGTCTCTGGCCCTTTCCTTGAGGTACTCGTCTTCTATGGTGTCAAAGGCCGAGGTTATCTTCATCATCACCTCGGACAAAGCCCATTCCGCGTTTTGGCGATCTTCCGCGATTACCTTTTTGGTGCCCTCATAGAGCATGCGGTCATGCAACAAGAGGATATGTGTGTCTAAAATGTATGCGTGGTCACCGAGAGGATGATCGGAATCAATATGTCCCTTGATGGTCTTAAGTCTCTCGGCCGCGCTCTCAACAGCATTTTCGAATCTGATTATCTCAGCTTCAACTTCATCTGGCTGTAAGACATAACATGGGCAAATATCACTGGCAACGCGCTCGATGAGAACCACCTGTCCGATGCCCACACCGCCGGATACTCCAACCCCCTTTGAAATCATGTTTATGTTGTTGTCTCTGGAAACCTGCATTGCGCTAATGGGACTCCAATTAGAAATTGTCAGGCTCGTCGGTTTCGATCAGTTCGCAGATTTTTTCTACCGCATTTCTGGAATCAGGTCCATTCCCGCGAATGATCAATTCACTCCCCGGTGTAGCCGCAAGTAACAACAGACCCAATACGCTTCTGGCGTCAACCTCAATGCCGTCTTTGACAAACGTCACCTGGCATTCAAAATTGCGCATCAGTTGAACCACTACGGTGGCCACTCGGGCATGTAAACCCAATTGGTTTCCCACCACGATGGTCTTTTCTATATACTCTTGAGATATGTTCACGGAATTCCAATCCAATATCGTAAAAGTCCGAAAACGAGTATTGCGCAAAAAGTGATAGGCAAAGTAACCTTGGTCACTGAAAATCCGGTCTTTATAGCCACAAAGGCTATTATACCCGTCAAACTTACATCAAGCGCCGATGCCAGGCCATAGAAATTACCGCCTCCGTCAACTTGATTCCGGTAACATTGCCACAAAAGCAGCCCGGTTAAAACACCCAGAAAAAGGCTGGATCCGGAACGTATATAACCAAGCAATCTCTCGTTCCTGGCCGACCTGAATTTTTCGAGAACCTTGAGCCCTTTCTCAAATCCCCAACGAAAACCCCCAATACGAAAATAAATATTAGGAACATTATACAATGTCAGCGCCAAAAATGACCCAACCAGGGTAACAGGAAAATACAACATTCCGACAACCCCGACGATCGCAGCAAAAGGTTTCAAATGTCCCCAGAAAAAGCGATCACCGTGAGCCGCCAGCGTTGTCATGATCCGACGT
>CAZGVM010000230.1:0-4449 GCA_964528855.1 uncultured Desulfomonile sp.
GAATGATGATTCTTCTTTTCAATAGAAGTCGCCGGATCGCAATAGCGTGTGTTGGCGCCTCTACACTGATATTGTTTGTCTTTTCGATGGAAGTGACTTCACGGGCGCTGTTACGGACGATCGAGGCGCAGGCTGGTCATTTTGGGGACCCGGCAGAGCTTGAAAGACAGGGAGTACAATTCGTTGTAGTGATGGGCGGGTCGATCGTAGAGGGCGGCTTTCCTCCTGCTGAGGCATGGGGAACCAGCATCCTCAGGGTGATGGAGGGCATCCGCCTGGCCAAAAGGATTCCGGGCTGCAAATTGGTATTGTCCGGAGCCTCAATCCCCGGCAGATTCAGCGACGCTGACTCTATGTCGTTTCTACCAGTGGAAATGGGCCTTCCGAAAGATTCCCTGATCATCATGACAACCGCGAGGGATAGCGATGATGAGGCAAAGAGCTTTTCGGAACTGTTGGGGAAACATCCGTTCGCACTGGTGACATCCGCATACCATATCCCGAGATCCATGAAAATGTTCAGGAAATATGGCGCTACCCCCATACCATCCCCCTGCGATTTCAGAACGCTTCGTGAAATGCCGTTCTTTAGCGGATTTCTTCCTTCTGCCATGAATTTTTCGAACTCACAAACAGCAATTCATGAATACTTTGGTTTGTTGTGGTTCTATTTGAAAGGGTTACTCTGAGCCCAAGCGTCTAATTGACTCCAGTCTCACGGTTTTCTGTCCTAAATTTTGAGCGTCCTGTTCATGGTGTCGATGACGGTCAGACCTTCGCAACTGTTTAGTGTGTGGATAAGCTTTGATCCTGGAATCCATTCGGGAAGGATTTTGGAAACCTCCTCTTCACTGAACTGCTCGTGAGTTAATTCAGTCACCCTGTTGATAGACACTGCGTAACCGTAGTCTTTCGAGCAATCCTGAGCCGGTCTGTAGAGGCCCCCATTCCAATAAAACAGATTTCCGGCCGGCCGGCTGCTGCGAGTATCCGACTTGACAGGATTAGATTTATGAGGCTTCCATGGCCCGAATGGGGAATCTGCCGAAAAAAGAGACAATTCCATGTAATTGTCATCCGTCAGAACATTGTAAGGTCTTGTGCCGGCAAACAACCACCAAGTTCCACCTATTAGCGCCAATGTGGGATCAGCCGCCTGAATGTCGTCAATCATGACTCTGTCAAATTTCCACTCAAAAGGAAAACGGACGCATTTATAAAGTTCCACCGTTCGATTTGAACCTGATTCAGGGATCATGTAATAAGTTCCCTCCCACTTGAAAACACATGGGTAGGAGAGATGATAGTCCCTTTCAACGATCTTTACAGGTTCGCTCCAACGTCCGGCGCCATCCATTTCAATTACCGAGATATGACCTTTGTTCGAAGAATAAGGAAACTCTTCCATGAAAATGAAGAATCGATCTTTATCTTTTACTGGGAAAGGATCGGCCCAGAAGCGGTCTTTTGGAGGGAGCATCTTTGTGAAACCGCTTATTCCGAATCTCGCTTCTACTGATTCGTTAAATCTGTAACCCAGCCCCCACTGGTCAGACCCTGTCTTGTCTTGCGCCCAGGCTCTTATGCGTTGAGCCGTACGTTTTATGGCAAACCTGACCATCTTCCTGTTGCCTGGAGGCGGTTGGGAGACAAACGACTCAGGAGCCCCTGATCCCGTATCGCCACATTCCTTCAATGACCGTAACCCATGACGATGAAATTCTTTCAGCTTCCGACCAAGTAGAGTCGAAGCGACCCAAAGCAGCCTGTTGGACGCTCCACCAACTGACCAACGGTCTTCAGGCAGATGGACCGGCACAATAGACCGGCACAAAACCTTTTGCTTATCAAGCGAGACGTACTGGCGACGTAGTTCAACTTTCAGAATCGTGGCCCCTTCCACAACTTCCCAAAAGGCCTGACCACCATCCCGATGGAGCGGATTTCCGGAACATTCCGCTGTCCATACACCACCTCTCGCCAGACTCAACTCGTCAATCCCTTCAACAATTAAACCTGAACAAAATACAACGTCCAAATCATGTGAGGCTATAGCGTCCACTTGCGTGGGAGTCAGTCTTATTTCTGAACCAGTCCTTTCTACGGCAATTACCACTCTCGAGGACAAAGGAGCAATTTCTTCCAGTGGTCCCTTAGACATGGCGTCCGGTCTCCGTTTAGAAACAGCGCCGTCAAGCGATAGATAGAATCGATAAAACCAATGGGAACGACCTTTCCACACATCACCCGGGATTGTCCCAAACCGTGAAAACACTGATTGGTGAGACGAGTCCGGGGCCGCAATCATTGGAATCTCAATAATACCGGCTGACACAAGGTCACCAAGAGCTTTTCGAATCCACAGGGGCTGCAAACAGGAATTGCAGATCAGGCCCAAGCGTAGTGGTCGTTCAGGCGGAGTGGCGTCTTCAGACATGGTTGCATTCATGTTCACGATTTCCGGTTGAGGTGTCCTGGATGTCATTATTACCCCTGTTTTTCCGTATCATCTCAAGCACTACCACAGTTCTTGAAAAATCCTCAAGTAGTAGGTGAGTCACCGATGATCGAAAAACCAGGCCGTCTGCTATTTGGCTCCGGCTTTCCCAAATTAGTCGGTCATTTTTTGAAGCCCTTGATGAGACGGCGTTTTGGAGCATGCTATATCGAGGCTTTCTTCCGGATTGTATTGCATCGATGAGTGTGATAGTTTTGTGAGGAAATCCCGCACCAAATAATGTTCGCTAATTGGCTCAAGATATTTTTTGAAATTATTTTAAATCTTCACTGATGAGACATCATGTCAAATAAACCGGCATGTAAAAATCGGCCTCTTTCAATACTTTACCTCATTTATGGATTCCGTATTGGTGGAGCGGAGAGCTACCTTCTCGATTTATGCAAGGGCCTTGACCCACAAAAGTTCAGGCCTGAAATAATATATTTCTATCCTGAAGAGCAGATGTTGCCGGAATTCCGTGAGGCCGGCATCCCTTGTTCCATTTTTCCGGTCAAAGGGGGTGAGTTTACCCTTCGTGAAATATGGGGGCTTTCCAGATTGATAAAAAAATTGTCCCCCGACATTGTTCACGTCCATCTGTTTCACGCTAGTCGCTTCGGCGCCGTTGCGGCCTTTCTGGCAGGCTCAAGGAGAATCGTGAGGACGAAGCACAGCGTTAGAAACCCTGAAAGCAAACCCGGAAAAAGAGACAGAGTTTGGCAGGCGTTGAGTCATATCACGATTTCAACAAATGTAGCCGTCTCCGAGGCCGTTGCTAAACAAATAGGCGCTCAGCATGTCATTTATAACGGAATAGACACCAGTTACTTTGATCCAAAACTTGTTGGCCGGACTGATCACGCCGCCTATCCTGAAAAGTTCGGCGTAAAGAGCGGACCGGTCATTGGAATAGCCGCCCGGCTAGCCCCACCTAAGGGTCACCAGACACTCCTGGAGGCTTTCTCAATACTTTTACCTCAATGGCCCGACGCAAGACTGCTCATCGCAGGTGATGGAGACGAACGAACCGCACTGGAGACGCTGATACGAAAACTGAACCTGTCGGAACACGTCCAAATGCTCGGTTCAATCCGAAACGTCAGGGAATTCCTGGCGGATCTGGACATATTTGCCCACCCATCAATACTTGAGGGGCTTGGTATTGCCGTAATCGAGGCCATGTCCATGGAACGGGCAATTGTGGCGACCAATGTGGGTGGCCTGCCAGAACTGATAACCGACGGAGTTGATGGAATCTTGACCGAACCTAACAACCCCAGCGCATTATCCGAGGCAATGGATCGAATGTTGAGACAGCCGGCGCTCAGGCAAGAATTCGGGGAAAATGCCCGAAAAAAAGCCGTGGAAAAGTTCAGCATCAGCACAATGATTCGTAAATACGAAGAGCTATATCTTGAGATGTGTCGGTGAACGCAGATCACCGCACATTTTTTCCTGCTCCCTACCCGACAACACTCCAACATACCACCCCGTCCCGGATGCTCCCTGATTCCGGAAAATGTTCCGGTATCTGGTTTTTTGCCGCTTTTTTATCAGTCATTGCGGTAAAAAGCATGCTAACATAGGGAATCCATACCAAAAAAGAAGGCAACATGAACAGTCTCGGAATCAAATGGCAGCGCCTGGTGACAGACGGTGAAACATGCGAAAGATGCGGCTCAACTGAGGATGAACTTGACAAGGCGATCTCTGCTCTCAGGAAATCCTTGTCCCCTATGAACATTGAAGTCGTATTGGAAAAAACTGAGATCTCATTTGAGGAATTTGAGAAGAATCCCCTGATTTCCAACCAGATATGGATTAATGAAAAGCCCCTGGAGGAATGGGTTGGCGGAATTATTGGCCAAAGCCCCTGTTGCGGGCCCTGCGCTTCCTGTGACTGCAGGACGGTTTCAGTGGACGGGGAACTCTACGAGACCATCCCCTCC
>CAZGVM010000231.1:0-4408 GCA_964528855.1 uncultured Desulfomonile sp.
AAAGCCAACAACAAAGAGGTAGTTCGCATATCCACACCGGCCATCGACATGTTGATGAGCTATCACTGGCCCGGCAATGTCAGAGAGCTTGAAAATTGTGTTGAACGCGCTGTCTTGTTGAGTTCCGACAAAGTCATACACTCTCACCAGCTCCCGCCGACCCTGCAGACCGCTTTAGCCAGTGGGACCGCCAATAATGGCGCCCTGGACGCTACACTGGATAATGTGGAGCGTGATTTGCTGGTTGATGCCCTGAAAACGGCCGGCGGCAACAAGGCCAAGGCGGCCAGGGCTTTAGGCATAAGCGAACGCGTCATAGGTCTCAGGGTAAGGAAATACCAGATTGACCCAAGGCGTTTCCGTACCATAATGTAACAAGACATACAAAAAGTTACTTTATGGTAAGTTCAAATTCTCGTAAAAACCCTCCGGCCATTTAGCGCCAAATAACATTCCGTCTATTTTCAGTTAGTTACAGCCTCAAGCATGGCATCATTGGCCATGGCGCCTTCATTGCTTTGTTCAGGTCAACTTCAAGAAAGGCTAGTTTTTGTGGCTGGCCTTTGGTTTTGGAGAGTCGGCTAACGCTTGGTCTGACATGGGAAACAGTCCCCATTGGGCTGACCAGGTTCATAAATAGTTATGGAGGTTAAAGGAAATGAATCAGGCTGACAACGCATGGGTATTGGTGTCCTCTGCATTTGTGCTGCTCATGACTCCCGGATTGGCGATGTTCTACGGAGGGATGACCCGTTCCAAAAACGTCCTTTCAACGATGATGCACAGTTTCTTAGTCATGGGGCTGGCTTCAATAATATGGCTTTTCTACGGGTTTAGTCTGTCTTTTGCCCCTGATGCCTGGGGAGGATTGATCGGTGGAATGAATTACTTCGGTCTCAACGGCATTGGGTCGGATCTTTTCCCCGACTTGCTTGATCCTTCCAAAACAATGACCATTCCCGGAACCACTTTCATGATTTTCCAGTGCATGTTCGCTATAATCACTCCCGCGCTGATCTCTGGCGCTTTTGCGGAGAGGATGAAGTTCAGCTCATTCGTTGTGTTCATGTTCTTGTGGATAACCATTGTCTATTGCCCGGTGGCTCACTGGGTATGGGGTCCCGGCGGATGGTTAAGTGGTATGGGAGCCCTTGACTTTGCAGGTGGGACTGTTGTCCATATTAACGCCGGTGTTGCGGCTTTGGCCTGCGTGTTCGTGATCGGAAACAGAAGAGGCTATGGCTCCACACCCATGATCCCACATAACCTTACACTTACGCTGATAGGCGCTGGACTGTTGTGGTTCGGCTGGTTCGGATTCAATGCCGGCAGCGCCCTTTCCGCCAGTGAGGGAGCGGCAATGGCTTTTGTGGTCACACATATGGCAACAGCCGCAGCGGCCTTGAGCTGGATCACGATGGAGTGGATAATTAAGGGTAAACCGACTACTTTGGGTATAGCCTCGGGAGCAGTAGCGGGGCTGGTTGCCATTACACCGGCCGCAGGGTTTGTTGGACCCATATCATCTGTAATTATCGGCCTGGGGGCTGGAGCGTTGTGTTACTTCGCAGTCCTGGCAAAACACTCATTTGGCTACGATGACGCTCTGGACGTAGTCGGCGTTCACTGTGTGGGAGGGATCTGGGGCGCTATAGCCACCGGACTGTTCGCGTCAAAAGCCATAAACGCAGCTGGAAGTGACGGGCTCTTTTTCGGAAATCCCGGTCAGTTGTGGATACAGATAGTGGCAGTGCTTGTGACAATGCTCTACTCTTTCATTGTTACCATGATCATCCTCTATGTCATCAAGGCCATCATGGGTGTCAGAGTGTCCGAAGAGGATGAGTTTGTGGGCTGCGACACATCAGAACACGGAGAAACAGCCTACAACATTTGATGAGAAAAGCTCGCAACAGCTTTTAAGACACTCATCATGCCCCCTAGATGAACCTTGATCAGGAATATGACTTTCACTCAGAGGTGTTGCTTATGAAAAAACTAGAGGTGATAATAAAACCTTTTAAACTCGATGACGTCAAAGAGGCGCTTCATTCAATCGGAGTCCAGGGAATGACAATAACTGAGGTTAAGGGGTTTGGACGTCAAAAGGGACATAAAGAGATCTATAGAGGCGCCGAGTATCTGGTTGACTTCCTGCCAAAAATAAAAATGGAAATGGTAATTCCAGCGGAAACCGCCGAACGTGTCATAGAGAAAATTATAGCCGCAGCCAGAACGGGAAGTATAGGAGATGGCAAAATTTTTGTTACGTCACTCGATACGGCTGTTAGGATACGAACCGGCGAAAAAAACGCGGATGCGCTCTAAAAATGAACTCAACTGCTTGAATCACTGAGAAAGTGATCTCCTCCAAACACCGGAGTTCGGACATCCCGAACTCCCTCAACCGTGAAACACCCTCAACAGGGGCCAGGGTTTCCTGACATTGACAAAGATAAACATTCAACCGTTTATTTTGCTACAAAAATGTCGGACCATGGCCCCAAAAGTACTAAAATGTCGGACAGCTTCCACCTTATTTATTTCGCAATTCAACTTTATCGTGACTTTGGGTTGTATAATCATGTAGTTATCCAACAAGATGTTTTATCTTGGAAGTTGGCATGCCTATTGCTTTTCAATTCAAAATTGTAAGGTTTGGAATCACTAAAACCTGTGAGCTTAGTGGATAGGACTTTACGGGATCAAAAAACTTTTCGAACAGGCTCCGGCTGATAACCATCAGGACGTTGAGCGATGAGAAGGGGCTGAAAATGAAGAAAATCGAGGCGATAATCAAACCGTTTCGACTTGACGACGTGAAAGATGCGTTACAGTCGGTCGGCGTGCATGGTATGACGGTAACGGAAGTAAAAGGATTTGGCAGACAGAAGGGACACAAGGAGATTTACCGTGGAGCCGAGTATCTGGTAGATTTTCTGCCTAAGGTGAAACTTGAGATTGTGGTAAAAGCAGACATGGTACCTCAGGTTATTTAAAAGATAATTGCGGCCGCCAGGACGGGCAGCATAGGCGATGGTAAGATTTTTGTCATACCGGTGGAATCAGCAGTGAGGATCAGAACCGGCGAGAGAGATATAGATGCAATTTGATTACATTTTAATGATGTTGTTTATATCGGGTGATTCTGTTTCAAGCCAGACAACATTGACTAAGAATATGTCATTAAAAACAAGGAGTAGATGATGGACCCCAAAAAGGTGTTGGAATACGCCGCTGAGAATAATGCGGTGATGGTTGACCTGAAGTTCATGGATTTCCCTGGAATGTGGCAACACTTTTCAGTGCCGATACATGAACTGGAAGAGGACTCATTCGAAGAGGGTTATGGATTCGACGGTTCTTCGATCAGAGGCTGGCAGCCGATACATGCCTCCGATATGTTGGTCATTCCAGATCCAACTACAGCCATAATGGATCCTTTCATGGAGCATCCGACGCTTTCATTGATATGCAACATATTCGACCCCATGACAAAGGAAAAATACTCCCGTGATCCCAGGAACATAGCTCAAAAGGCAGAAGCCTATTTGAAATATACCAAAATTGGAGACACCGCCTATTTTGGACCTGAAGCCGAATTCTTCATTTTCGATGATGTCCGCTACAGCTATGGAGCCAACCATGGTTTCCATCACATAGACTCGATAGAAGGCACATGGAATACCGGCCGTGAGGAAGAACCGAACCTGGGCTACAAACCTCGACACAAAGAAGGTTATTTTCCGGTCTCCCCCACTGATTCACTTCAAGACATAAGAACGGAAATGGTTCTTCTCCTGGAGAGTCTCGGAATCACCATCGAGGCTCAACACCATGAAGTCGCAACGGCAGGTCAGAGTGAAATTGACATGAAGTTTGGCCCTCTGGTGAAGATGGGCGATCAGTTGATGTGGTTTAAATATGTGCTCAAGAATGTCGCCAAGAGACACATGAAAACCGTCACTTTCATGCCCAAACCGCTTTTTGAGGACAACGGTTCCGGCATGCATACGCATATCAGTATATGGAGAGGCTCACAGCCACTGTTTGCTGGAGACAAATATGCCGGACTTTCTCAGGAGGCGCTGTGGGGAATCGGAGGAATCTTGAAACACGCGCCGGCTCTGTGTGGAATTTGCAATCCCACTACAAACTCATACAAGAGGCTTGTGCCTGGATTCGAGGCTCCGGTCAATCTGGCCTACTCCTCCAGAAACCGTTCAGCGTGCTGCCGCATACCCATGTATAGCGCTTCACCCAAGACCAAGCGTATCGAGTATAGAACTCCTGACCCCTCCTGCAACGGTTACCTGGCGTTCAGCGCCCTGTTGATGGCAGTGATTGACGGAATCGAGAACAAGATCGATCCGGGGCAACCTTTAGACAAAGACATTTATGCCCTCTC
>CAZGVM010000232.1:0-4378 GCA_964528855.1 uncultured Desulfomonile sp.
GGGGTTACGAACAGCAAAAATATCAACACAACCCGACATTACGAAATATGCGTAGCCGGACCTTGTGAGATCTATCGATCGATTACTGTCCAGCTTAAGGATCACGCCGAAATCGGACAGATAATCGATCATGGTTAGTCCGGGATCGTCGTTTCCGGGTGAACTGTTTTCGGATGATTTGTCAGTCATCTAGGCGTCCTTGACCAGTTCGGCGTAATATCCATTGAGAGCCACGAGTTCCTCATGCCTTCCTCTCTCAATTACCCGTCCATTTCTTAATACGATTATTTCATCACTGTCACGGATGGTGCTCAACCTGTGAGCTATGATCAGACATGAACAGCCTCTGCGCCTGAGATTATCGTCGATGATCTTTTCCGTGAGAGGATCCAGAGCGCTGGTCGCTTCGTCCAGGACAAGTATTGATGGCTCGAGTGCAAGCGCCCGGGCTATCTCCAGTCGCTGGCACTGGCCTCCGCTGAAGTTTCGCCCGGCCTCCAGAATAGTGTCTTCATAACCCAGAGGTCTGGAGCTGATGACATCGTGAATACAGGCGTCCTTGGCCGCCTGTATAATGGCCGTGTCCGTTATGCTTTCATTCCACAGTGCTATGTTGTCGCGTATCGATCCCTCGAACAGGAACACGCTCTGGTCCACCTTGGCCAGAGAATTTGCCATGATCAATCTGGGAATTTCCGAACGCAGCTTTCCGTCGAAGCGGATTTCGCCGTGTGTCGGCGTGAACAGTCCGGCGACGAGATTGCCAATAGTTGACTTTCCGCTTCCGGAAGCCCCTACCAGGGCGACACGACTCCCGGGCTTGATCGTCAGGCTGAACCCGTCAATGAATGATTTGTCGAAGCGTCCGTAAGCAAAAGATATGTTTATAAGTTCTACTTTCCCACTAAGTTTGGCGGTATTGTCTGAAGTCAGTTCTACTGCTTCCGCTTTCTGGAGTTCGGTGTCGATGGGATTTGCCAGAACATCGTCGAGCCTTCCAAGATCACCTTCGATCTCCTGTAACCGACTTCCCAATCCTACCAGGCTGTTTATCGGTTGCGTAAAACCTGCCAGCAGCGCCTGAAAGGCAAGCAGATCGCCAATCGTCAGAAAACCCTCCATGACCACTAGCCCGCCAAATCCCAGGACAGCTATGTGGTTTACGGACGTGAGAAACGGCGGGACCCTGTCCAGCATGGCCGACCACAGACCAAGTTCCTGGCTGGAGTTTGTAGCCTTCACCTGGTAACCGGACCATCTCGTAAAAAAATCGTCTTCCCTGCCCGCAGATTTCAGTGTCTCGATCATGTATATTCCGGACATCGTGACACCAATGAGCTTCCCTTTTTCCTGCAAAAACATTTTGTTCAGATCTTTGCGCTTTCGGGAAACCGCCTGAAGCGCCATCAGGTTGAGCGCTGCGCCTACAACCCCGATGAGAGTGAGAAACAGGCTGTAACTCAGCATCACCATCACAAAGAAGACGGATGTCAGGCACTGAAGAAGCGTAGCGGAAAGTTGTCCGGACAGCAGTGAGGCGACCTGATCATTGAGCGCCACCCTGGACTGTATCTCTCCGCTGTATCTCTGAAAAAAGAAATCCACAGGCAGCCTCAGCAGGTGGCCAAAAAATGTCGATGAACTGCTCAGAGCCAGCTTGAAATTGAGTTTCAGCAATATGCTCTGCTGTAGCCAGGTGACGGCCATGTTGAGGAATATGGTTATAAGCATGACCCACAGCAGGGCCTTGAGCCAGTCAACCTGATGATCCATGAGGTAGTGATCAACGTAGACTTTTGTGAAAGTGGGGATCACCAAACCGATGAAGGTAAGCAGCAAGCCGGTTAAAATAGCGTATGTCAGCGCAGGCCCCATGCCTACGGCACGTTTCCTCAACGAGTTGAAAAGGCTGGGCTTTTGTCCCCCCTCTTTGAAGTTGGGACCTTTCTCAAAGGTCAGCGCCACCCCACTAAGATTTCTGTCGAACTCCTCGTAACCTACCGTTCGTGGGCCTTCAGCCGGGTCGTTGAGGTACCATCTCTTTTTGTTAAAGCCCTCAACCACCACAAAATGGTTTAAATTCCAGAACGCTATGAGTGGGAAGCGAAAATCCCTGATTGTCTCCGGAGTGACACGAAGCCCTTCGGCTATGAGCCCGTAATCAACCGCGGCCTTTACGATATAGCTCGCCTTGCTGCCGTCCCTGGAAACACCGCAATCCTGCCTGACCTTATCCAGGGGAACCCATCTGCCGTAATGAGCCAGAATCATTGCCAGACAGGCGGCGCCACACTCGGCGGCCTCCATCTGCAACACATTCGGCGTGCGCACACGCCTGGGTTTTGGGGCGCTACGCCTGGATAACCTTTTCTTCAGCGAATCCAGCAAACTTTTATTGGCCTATCCATTCCTTGAGTTTTGGTATAACCAGTGAAATGGGGGACTGCAGCTTCACCACTATCTCACCGCTACAAAGTGTCCCCACGGTGACCCGAACTCTGGCGCCCTTCTGGCTGGACCATTTGAAACCACTTCGGGTTGATCCATCTTTCTGAAGGTCTACGTGAACGGCAGTCAGGGGGCCTAAACGCATGGCGTCTTCAACAAAACTCTTGTTGTTGAAAAGTCTCATGAGGCTATCAGCGGTGATGGGAAAATCGCTTACCCTCTCGACTGTTCCCAGCATGTAGCCATATTCTTCTCTCTTTACAGTCGAAGGAGTTATCTCCGCCGTCATACCCGGCAGGACCTTTTTCCCCTTCATGGCGGAAACGGTCATCAAAACCGTCAGGTCGTTATATAGCGGTTCCACGTTGACAATTGTCATGCCCGTCTGAAGCATGGATTCCTCCATGGCCTCCAGTGACACCACCGTGCCTTTAATTGGGCTTAAAACCTGAGTGGACTCATTGAACTGCTGTTCAAGCAACTCAACTTTGCCTTTAGTCTGCTCTATGTCGAACCTCTGTTTAAATATCCTCTGCTGGACGCTCTCTTGTAGCTCCACTTCCTGGAGATGGTTGTTGCCAAGTTCGTTCTTGAGCTTTTCAGTTTCCAGCATGGTGTTATCCAGGTCAAGCTTTGTCTGGACAACATTCTGCTTCAGGACATATCCCTGCTCGAACAGCTCTTCGTATGCGGTTAGCCTTTCCCGGAGCCACTTGGCCTTACTTTCCTGGATCTTTATTGAACTGGACGTGTTATCTCGCTGGGCCGCCAGCACTCTTCGCTTGGATTCGGCCTCCTTCTCTATCAGGTTCCTCTCCTGTTCGTATTCACTTTCCATGGATGTCAGAATCATCTTCTGATTGTCCAGTTGTTTCTTGATATCAGGATTGGTCATTATCGCGACAAGCTCACCGGCCTCAACAGTGTCGCCGACCTTGACATTTATTGAACTGAGCCTTCCGGTTCCCATCGAGACGACAGGATGAAGCCCCTGAGGATCCATGAATATTCCAAGTCCATCAACCTTTGTAGGAATTGTTCCTAATATGCCCCAGGCAAGCGCCGTCAGTATCACCAACGACACCGACAATAACCCTATCCAACTTCGGGGAGATGTGATCTTCAACAACTCATCAAGCCGATCAGGGGAGTTGAGACGATCAAGGACTTCCTGTCTGAATATCTGTTCCGCCATTATTCACTCTGGTCAGTTATGAAAATCATCGGATCATTATCAAAATATAGAAATTAAATAAAAATATCAATTCAATTCTCTGAAAATACTAATTTTTTATACAACAATAATCGCGGAGTCTATAACGATTGATGCGGTTATTTCTTTCTGGTCCAGACGCCGACAGCGGCCACCACATCACTGGGACCCACGTGACGATAAATTACCCTGATGGTGTCATTGTCATCAATTTCACCTTCGAGGAATCCATCCTGGTCGGCATAATAGAAAGTTTCATTGTCGTGTCCGATTACTGCGACAAACTTTTCGGCAGCCCTTGCGGACTTGAACTCCCCGTGTAAAACCCGACCCTGCTGCTTTGTGATGATAACCTCAGCGTCAAGAACACTGAATTCGCCTTTATGATGAGTGTTAGGGCCTTGTTCAGCTCCTCTCAGGACAACTCCGCCCTCGGCCTTGACGGTCCAGATTCCCACCAGATTGGGAATTCCCGAGTCCGCGATGCTTATCGAAACTCCGACGGCAAGAATAGCGATCAAACAAAAGAGAAGACATTTTTTCATTCCAGCATTCCTTTCTTATCAAATAGTTGGGTCTCACCGGCTGATCACACCGACAAGAAATGATTCCTGTCAGCTTTAGTCCTGAAAATTCAGTTCAAAAGGATTAAGTACCGTGAGCCCACTTATGCCTGTAAAATCATTTACGTTACGTGTGACCAATGTCAGGTTGAAC
>CAZGVM010000233.1:0-4365 GCA_964528855.1 uncultured Desulfomonile sp.
CACTCACCCCGATTGAATCCGATTTGGTCAGCATTTTTCAAGATGTTCTAAAAATGAATTCCGTGGAAGTCAGTGACAACTTTTTTACACTGGGTGGGCATTCTTTGTTGGCTGTCCAGTTGGTATCCAGGATTAGGGGCGTGTTTGGGGTAGAAATTGACTTGACTGACATTTTTCAAGCCCCCAGAGTAAATGACCTGGCGCAATTGATTCAAACAGCCGCGCCTGAAGCGCCTCTCTCCAGGGTTGACGAACTGACGAGCGCACTCGAAGCAACAGAAAATGGTCTTTCATTTTCCCAAATGAGACTGTGGTATCTGGATCAACTTGCGCCGGGGTCTCCCGCCTACAACATATGCCTTGCATATGATCTTGAGGGGCCACTCGCAGTTCATTGTCTTGAAAAAAGCTTAATGGAGATAGTCAAGCGCCATGCCAGCCTCAGAACCATTTTCCAAAAACGGGGATCAGTACCGGTTCAAGTAGTCTCTGAAGACACAACATTCTCTCTTGCGTTTGAGGACGTCACGCATATTCCGAGGTCGGAGAGAGAAGATGAGGCGCGAATGTTATATGTTCAGGAATCTCAAAGAGGATTCGATCTCACCAAAGGTCCCCTTTTTAGATGCCTGCTTCTTCGGATTGATCCTCACCGACATATCCTCTTGTTCACTATGAGTCACATTATCTCTGATGGCTGGTCAGTAGGTATTATCGTCAGGGAACTTATGTCCCTTTATTCAGGCTTTGTCGCCGATAACGCAGTAACCCTTACTCCTTTGACAATTCAGTACGCAGATTACGTCAAATCTCAAAGACAGTGGATGCTTAGTGAGGCTATTAAATCTCAACTCAATTACTGGCGCCAACGTTTCCTGACAATTCCGGAACCGCTTGAATTGCCAGCAGACAAACCTCGTCCCGCAATCCAGAGTAATAGAGGTTCCAGTCAATCGTTGATACTGGACGGAGAACTTCTCGGAATAATAAAGGATTTGGCCGCAAAAAATGGGGCGACACTTTTCATGGTATTGCTCGCTGCTTTTAAAACCCTGCTTTACCGGTACACCCAGCAGAGTGACATCTGTGTCGGAACGGTTGTAGCTAATCGAAGCCGAAAGGAACTGGAAAGTCTCGTAGGTTATTTCATAAATACGTTGGCCATAAGATCTCGTATTGAAAATGACACTAGTTTCGAGACCTTTCTGTGCAGGGTCAGACAGAACACTTTGGGAGCCTACAAGAATCAGGACGTTCCTTTTGAAAAGGTGCTGGAAGCGGTCAACCCAGAACGAAGCCTTGCCAGAACACCTATTTTTCAGGTCATGATGATTCTTCAAAACATGCCGCTGCCTCCTTTGGAACTGCCGGGGATAAATTGTCGTCCAATTCATCTGGAAACATACAGATCATATTTTGACATGACCTGTTGGGTTTATGAAGAAGCAGACCGAATAAGAATTGACTTGGAATACAGCTCAGACCTTTTTGAAAGACCCACCATAACGGCAATGTTAAAGCATTTCCGTAACATTCTTTCAGAGGCGTGCGCTCACCCAGACATCAGAATATCTGATCTCGAGTTTCTGGAAAAAGAAGAAATAGCCCTTATTCTAAACCATTTCAGTGGTACAAGAGATGCATTCATTCCTCCGGTTCATACAGCGCCATTCATGTTCGAAAGCCAGGTTTCAGCGAACCCCGGACAAATTGCGTTGATCGAATGGAATGGCGATTCTGGTCACACGCGTGAAATGACATACCTCGAGTTAAATAACAGCGTCAACATTGTAGCCAAGTTGATTCAAGAACGAGGAGTGGTTGAAGAAACAAATGTTGCAATAATAATGGAACGCTCCCGGTTCATGATAATGGGGATAATGGGAATCATGAAGGCTGGGGCTTCTTACTTGCCCATCGATCCCAGCCAGCCTCCCAAGCGCGTGTCCTTCATGCTCAATGACGCGTCTTCCCGACTGGTGTTAACTGATTCCGCAAACCTTCCGAAAATGAAAGCGATAAGCGATAAGACATGGTTGTCAAACTCGCCGGAATTTATTTGTTTGGATGCTTGTCTGAAAGAGATTCAACTAGAGCAATATGTCAATCCACCTGGCCCTGCTCTCGACCAGGCCGCGTATGCGATGTATACATCCGGTTCTTCAGGCCAGCCCAAAGGAGTGCTGGTCGAACATCGCGCTCTAGCCTCTTTCACGCAATCAGCTATAGATTTATATGGAGTGGGTCCTGATGACCGGATTTTGCAATTCGCTTCCCCGAGTTTTGACGCGAGCGTGGAAGAGATATTTCCTTGCCTCGCCAGTGGAGCGACTCTTGCGCTTCGCTCAGAATCCATGATCCGATCTATCCCTCATTTCTTAGCGGCTTGTAACGATTTAGGAATTACGGTGCTGGACCTCCCCACTGCCTTTTGGAGTCAGATGGTCGCATCGCTGGAATCTGGAGGGGCGGTTCTCCCAAAATCTTTGCGACTCGTGATCATTGGCGGCGAACAGGCTCCTTACGAGACTGTAATGGTCTGGATGAAAATTGTGGGTGAAAACGTCAGACTTTTTAATACATATGGTCCGAGTGAGGCGACTGTGGTCGCTACTGCGATAGAACTTTCAGGAAAAAGGTCGCTCCTGTCCATCAGGAAACAGGCCCCTATTGGAAAGCCTCTCCGTCACGTTAAAACATATGTCCTGGACCATAATCTGAAACCGACGCCAATAGGAACCCCCGGAGAACTTTTTATCGGGGGGGAAGCGCTGGCGCGTGGTTACATTAATATGCCGGAACGGACAAGTGAATATTTTATCGCGGACCCTTTCGGCGGAAGCGTTTCCGGGAGGCTCTACAGGACTGGAGATAGGGTTAGATACATCGAAGACGGGTCACTGGAATTCCTGGGGAGATTCGATCGACAGGTAAAGATTAGAGGATTCAGGGTAGAATTGGAGGAAATTGAGGCAGCTCTAGACAGTTTTGAAGAAATCCAGCAGGCTGTAGCAGTCCCGTGGAAAAACGACGCCAATTCATGGACGCTAACAGCTTTCCTAATCCCCAGCCCCTTATCCAAGATTGATGCGGAAGAACTGCGAGGGAAACTGACATTACGACTGCCTGATTTCATGGTTCCGTCGTCGTTCGCAATTTTGGACAAATTGCCAATGACTCCAGCGGGTAAAATTGATTTTCAGACCCTCGTCAAATCTGCGTCTTTATTTCAGTCTGACGCAGACTCAATTGTTCCACCACGAAACCCCGTTGAAAAGACATTGACAGAAATCTGGAGCGAAGTTTTTGGTAGGGACATGGTTGGGATCACGGACAATTTCTTTGATCTTGGAGGGCATTCCCTGCTGAGTCTGCAAATCATAGACAGGGTGAACAGGGCAGGCCTTTACTTGACGCCGGCCCAGTTCATGCAAAATCCAACCATCGAGAAACAGGCCCAAATCATTTCGACGGCACGTCCATCCTCTGGGGTGGAGGAGTGGACCTCACTGGTGGAGCTTCAGCCATATGGGTCTCGCCCTCCATTGTATTTTATTCATTCCACACCAGGGGACGTGTTGGGATACGCCAATATGATAAACAGGCTGGGGGCTGACCAGCCTTGCTTCGGATTTCAGTCACTGGGCTTGAGGGACCCAGGACTGTCGCACAAAACCGTAGAGCAAATGGCGAGTTTCTACGTTGATGAACTACTGGCTTTTCAGCCAAACCCACCTTATTGTCTCGTGGGATGGTGCTACGGAGGCATAGTGGCATCGGAAATGGCCCTGCAGATGGCATCCAGGGGATTTAATCCGGCGCTTCTCGTATTGATTGAGACCCCTTTCCCAAGAATGAAAACCGGTCAGGCCAGATATTACGTCAAACGAGTCGTCAATCTGCTCGGAATGGGGCCTAACGGCTGGGCCCTCTATTTCAGAAACAAGATAGAGTTTCACAAAAGGCTGCGAAGTGGCGCAATGGAAGAGCTCTTTTCCCTGAGATATGACCAGGGGCCATTGGCCTACCGATCAAACGTATACAGAACGAATATGGAGGCGATATCCCTATATCATATGGCGCATGTTCCCTCTTGCCCTCTAAGACTATTTCGGGGGCAGGAGCTTGAGGAAGGATATATCCCGGATGTAGAAGAACTCTGGGTCAAGACATCTCGTGACGTTCGACTATACACGGTTCCAGGGAATCATCTCACAATCCTTAAGGAACCGGCGGTAACAGAGGTGGTCCAACAACTTAGGGAATGCATGGAAGACATCCTGACAAAACAACCTCTAAATTAGAGACCTTTTTTAGCGGAGTGTAGTTTTTTTACCAATCGCAACGGTGTTTTTCGCCCTTTTA
>CAZGVM010000234.1:0-4322 GCA_964528855.1 uncultured Desulfomonile sp.
GACTCGGCAAGTCGCCGGATGATGCAATAGGGGAACTCAAAGAGAAAACTACTGAAGAGATCATACATGAACTCAGGGTTCACCAGATCGAACTGGAGATGCAGAACGATGAACTCAGGAAAGTTCAGCTTGAGCTGGAAGAATCAAGGGACAAGTATCAGGACCTCTATGATTTCGCTCCCGTAGGGTACTTCGTGCTCGCCGGGAGGGGGATCATCCGGGGAATCAACCTGACGGGAGCCTCACTCCTGGGGATGCCCCGTTCAAAATTGATTGGGCATGGTTTTGGGAGCTTTGTGCCTCCGGAGAGCCTGAACCAGTGGGATCGGCATATAGTTGACGTGCTTGGGCGTGAAGGAAAAAGGACTTGCGAACTGAAACTAAAACGTGAGGATGAATCATCATTTTATGTCCGCCTTGACAGTAAACGAATCGACACGCCCGTCGAGCGACAAGGTGAGACAGGGGAAACTTACTCAATCAATATGGTGGTCAGTGACATTAGCGAACTCAAGCGGACAGAGGAGTCGCTGCTCAAAAGCGAGCAATTCCTTTCAAACGTTTTTGCGAGTGTCCAAGACGGTATAAGTGTCCTGGACAAGGACATGAACATCCTGATGGTCAACCGGACTATGGAGAACTGGTATTCCCATGTGCTTCCATTTATGGGCAAGAAGTGTTTCGAGGTGTACCACGGCGCCAGTCAGCCCTGCCAGATTTGCCCGAGCATTCAGACATTGAAAACGGGAAAATCCGCGGTCGAAGTCGTTCCTTTTACGGGGAAAGGCGGACTAATGATCGGCTGGATGGAATTATATTCCTTTCCCCTCAAAGATGTGGCCACAGGCAAAATCACCGGGGTCATCGAGTTCGTTCGAGACATCAGTGAAAAGAAACGAGTGGAAGATGCGCTACGGGAGAGTGAATTACGATTCAGGACCCTATTCGAAACAGCCAATGACGCAATATTCCTGATGGACCACGAGCAGTTCGTAGACTGCAACGCCAAAACACTTCAAATGTTCGGTTGTGAGGGTAAAGCAGAAATAGTTGGTCATAAACCAATGGATTTTTCTCCTGAGAGCCAACCAGATGGTCTCGGTTCAGCAGACAAGGCTCTCAAATACATTAACGCCGCCCTATACGGCAATCCACAGACATTCTACTGGAAACATTGTCGCAAAGACGGTTCACCCTTTGACGCAGAAGTGTCCTTGAATGCCATAATCATGGGTGGCATGATAAATCTTCAAGCCATAGTGAGGGATATCACAGAAAAAATGCGGGCAGAAGAAGCGATGGAGGCGGCCAACGTTTACCACCGCACGCTCCTTGAAACCAGCCTTGACCCGTTTGTGATAATTGGTCCGGATGGAAAGATCACAGATGTCAACACAGCGACAGAGAAAATATCCGGGTATTCACGTGAACATCTTATCGGCAACAGTTTTTCAGATTATTTCACGGAGCCGGATAAAGCAATGGCCGGCTTTCAACAGGTATTCGGTTTGGGTGTAATGAAGGACTATGAATTAGAGATCCGGCACAGAGATGGCCACACTACACCGGTTATATGCAGCGCATCAGTATATTGTGACAAGTCTGAAGAAATCATTGGGGTTTTTGCAACGGCCCATGATATCAGGGAACGCAGACGTGTTGAGAAAGAACGACTCGAGATGCAACAGAGGCTGCTCCATGCCCAGAAACTAGAGAGCCTGGCAGTAATGGCGGGGGGTATAGCTCACGATTTCAATAATTTATTGCAGGCGATTTTAGGTAATCTGGAACTTGCGCTTGATGATGTTCCGGCTCAATCCGATACAGCTAAAAAAATAATGACCGCCATGCATGCAAGTCAAAGATCAGCGGAACTGTCCCGTCAGATGCTGATCTATTCGGGAAGCTCATTCTACCTCCCAAAGGACGTAAATCTTAACGAGTTATTGAATACTGACTTTGACCGGCTAAAAGGGTGTGTTTCTGACAAAATCACACTCAGGATAGAAATGGGGGACACTCTTCCACTCATCAAGGGGAACGCTGATCAAATATGGCGATTAATTACAAATCTGCTTACAAACTCCTCTGAGGCGATTGGAGACAACGCAGGAGAGGTACGCCTATCCATTGGTGTCATGGACTGTGATGAGAGGCTTCTAAGCCTTAGCCACCTCGAAATAAAGCCGGAACCGGGCGAATTCATTTTTTTGGAGGTAAGAGACACTGGATGCGGCATGAACCAGGAGACTCTACAAAGGATATCTGAACCGTTCTTCACAACCAAGTTTTGGGGTCGGGGTCTCGGTATGGCCGAAGTTGTGGGGACTGTAAAGAGTCATCAGGGGGCCATAATGGTTGATAGCGAGGTTGGGAAGGGTACCACAATACGTGTTTTATTTCCCGTGTCGCAAGCGGTTCAGGCGACGCCGGTCGAAGCCATTGATGTAATTGAGTCCAAAGTTACAGCGCCGGAGAATGTTACCGGACGAAAAACCATTCTCGTAGTAGAAGACGAGGATCTGGTTCTTGGCATGGTCTTGATGCGTCTGGAGGTTCTTGGCTACGATACTATAACCGCTGTGGATGGAGCGGAGGGTGTCCGTGTCTTTCGAGAACGGTTAAATGAAATAGATCTGGTGTTACTGGACTTCGCCATGCCAAGAATGAACGGCATAGAGGCTTTCGCCGAACTCATAAAGATCAAGCCTGATGTAAAGGTGATCCTAAGTAGCGGCTACACTGAGGATGATGTGCTACAGAATTTCCCTGATCGACGTCCTGCAGGTGTTTTGCAAAAACCCTACAATAAGGAAGATATGAAGGCCGAACTGGAACGGGTACTAGGGGCAAGCCAGACTGATGGTTCAAGGCGTTAAGGCTAAAGACCGCCGGGGGAATTGATACCATATAAGTGTCCTGTCAGCGCCTTTGTGTTTTGAGAAGCAGTGATTATTTTCGTGGGTGCTTCTTCAGCGAGTTGGACAATGTAACCGGCGTTATGGCCAGGTAACGTTCCGTTGATTCAATGCGTTTATGACCGAGTAAATTTTTCAACTCTACAATGTCGGCGCCGGCGGATCGGACATGGGCGGCAAACGCATGGCGGAAGGAATGGGGGCCAATCCTGCGGACCTTCGCTTTTGCGCAGGCGGCGGCGATAAAAATCTGAAAAGCGTTGTAACTGCCGGTCGAGAATACGGAGGTCAGCCCTACAATCTTCAGAGTGCTCGTCTCGAAACCCTATTCCAACGTTGAAACAAGCGATTCCCAATCCTTTGATGTATGAAATGTCGGAGCTTGTCCCTGTTCCTATCATGAAATCAGAGGCTTCCAGGTGGCGCTCCATCATCAATGTCATGGCTGTTGCCACAAACGAGTCTCTCGAAACGGATCCGCCGGAGTGGAGAGTTGAATGTTATGTCCCACAAAAAAATACCCCCAACAAATAGGAGTTTTGTTGAGGGCCAGTTGGTTATGAGACGTTAAAAAAATATTTATGTTGTAATAGGTAACTTATATTTGGATTACTTTATTTTACTTATCGCTAAGGACATGCGACCCCAGGTCGATTAAAACAAACGGTTGCTCCGGTTATGACAACGCCTCCAGTATAAGAAATCAAAAGTGTATCTGGGTTAGATGTTTCTGTAAGAAACACCTGTTGAGTTAGGCTACACAGTGGAATAACAATCTGTCCTCCGTCTGGCGATAACGGTATGTCGACACGACTTCTAACAGAACCGCTTTCCCCCCCCCTTACGTTGGCATTAATAATCCCGCCAAATTCTGATGACGAATATGTTACGGTCACCTCCACAAAAAGTTCGCCGTTTAGCAAATTGTAATCTACTGGCTCGAAATCATTACGACCAAAGACCGGACTTGATATATAACGGCATAAACCACCGCTAACCGCCGCAGATGCAAGAGTCGCTTTTCCAGGAGCATACTGCTGGTTCCAGTCTCTTTTAACTTTTTGCGTGAGCATCCTTCGGAGATTACGTGGGCTCTTGAATATTGGTTCCGGCGCTGTGAAGGGGCTCTCACCCTTGATAATATTCTCCATCTGGAAACCAACATTCACAAATGCGCCAATATTATTCCATGAGCCGTTGATTTTATCATTGCCGTATTCATAACGTAAGGTAAACATGCCATCTTTGGTTGTCAGGTCAGCCCCTGTCTTATAGCCATAAACACTGTTGCCAACATCAAAGTGGTATCCGGCAAACTTCAGACGAAGGTCCACAGCCTGATTGAACATCGCATGGGAATAACCAGCCTCGATATCATAGCTGCTACCCTGATTCCTGAATGCG
>CAZGVM010000235.1:0-2763 GCA_964528855.1 uncultured Desulfomonile sp.
GTCCCTCTGCTAATTATCTCGCCCTGGAAATGGCCGTCCAAATGGACTATCCCATCAAATGAAAGTTTTCCGGTGAATTCTGTTTGAGCCCCAAGGAATCCTGTCACTGCGTCATTCTTGGTTTTTCTGAATCGGAGCATGCGCCCTCCTAAATTCCGGCAACATCATAAATACCGCCCGGCCGGTTGGAAAGTTCATAACACATAAAAAAAGTTGGTTCAACAATTAATTTAAAATAATTTAGCTTTATACTGTAATGTTAAAGATAATCCTAGATAGTTGTGTGAGCCTGTCTCTCGGTTGACTCTGTTTCGTCCGGGGGACAAGTGATCACTCCAGATAACTGAAGCGACGCATGCTGACATTAGAAACCAATGCGGTAATGACAAAGGATGACAACAAAGAGCTTCCTCCATAGCTTAAAAAATTTAGCGGGACACCGACAACCGGCATAAGTCCCATGACCATACCGACGTTGATTATGACGTGCCAGAAGATAATGGAGACGCACCCGAATGAAACCAGGGCCCCAAAGCCATCCCGGGCCTTGAGGGTAATGGCCAACCCCCTGAATAGGTAGGCTGCAAAAAGACAAAGCACTATTGAGCATCCGATGAACCCAAATTCTTCGGCCAAAATGGTAAAAATGAAATCCGTGTGTTTAACGGGAAGGAACATGAGCTGGTTTTGGGCCCCCTGCATGTATCCCTGACCGGTTAAGCCGCCAGAACCAATGGCGATTTGCGACTGCAGGATATGGTATCCGGCCCCAAGTGGGTCAAAATCCGGATTCAGGAAGGTGGAGATTCTCTTTTTCTGGTAATCCAGAAGCAATTTCCCGCCGAGAAAATACAGCAGAACCGAAAGCGTTCCAAAACCGGTGAAGAGCCACATTAATACGCGCTTGGAAGGTCCGGCAAAAAGCACCATTGACGCCCCTATCAACATGGTGACCAATGCTGTTCCGAGGTCCGGCTGAATGAGGACCAGAAAAGCCGGACCGGCAATTATCACTGCCGGTTTAATCAAATCAGCGATTTCCAGAGACCCGGAACAGAATCTGGGACCAAGGCATTTGGCCAGCGCCAGGACAACAGCCAACTTTGCAAACTCTGACGGTTGAAATCTCATTAACCCCAGGTCGATCCAGCGTCGTGAGCCTGCCGTTACCCGACCAATAGCCCATACCACCAGCAGGGCTAATATCATAGCCAGATATATCCAGAGAGTCCATTTCTCGAAAAATTTATAATCTACCAAAAGTAGGGCTGCAAGCATCACCAGGCTCAGACAGAACCATGTGAACTGCTTGAGCACAAAAGTTCTTTCCATCCCTCCCAAGCTGGCGGTGGCGCTGTGAATGAGCGCTAATCCGACCATAGTCAGAAAAAAGGACAGAGAAACCAGGGCCCATTCGAACCTGCCAAAAGGGCCAAGCAGTCTGTTGCTAAACTCGAAATATGCCATGCTGTTTTTTGACCATACCCATCCTGAAAATAAAATCGAGTCTAACGAACATTCTCAGCTATGCCGTAGAACTTACAAAGAATTTTTCTTGCAATCGGGGCAGCCACCGCTCCGCCCCCTCCACCATGCTCTACAACGACAGCCAAAGCAATTTTTTTTGGTTTATCAATAACATATGCCACAAACATTGCATGGGTGCGTTCGTGATACGGGATTTGCTCCAACTCAGTTCCACGGTCTTTTTCTCTAATAACCTGTGATGTGCCTGTTTTGGCGTACACTTTGAGACCCGGGATTAAACTCTTCCTGCCAGTCCCGGATTTATCCTCAACAACGTCTTTGAGCGCTTTCTGAATTAATTCAAGATGCTTGAGATTCAATGAAGCTTCCCATTTCTGGACGGGCTGATTCTCGAACATCGTCCATCCATCCTCGCTTGCTATTTTTTCCACCAGAAATGGTTTCATAAGCCTGCCGTTATTGGCGATGGCGGCCATCATGAGAGCCATTTGCAAAGGCGTGGCGAGTAAATATCCCTGGCCGATCGAAATGGTGACAGAATCTCCATCTCTTATAGGTGTGCCGTGATTCCTCTGTTTCCAGAAGGAGTTCGGGACCAAACCGGGCAGTTCGTTGGAGAGTTCCAGGCCGGTAGCTGACCCGTAGCCAAGTAAGGACGCATATTTTGCAATACGATCAGCCCCAAGGCGAAGCCCAAGCTCATAGAAATAAACGTCGCATGATTCTACAAGAGCCTTCTGCAATCCTACCTTTCCGTGTCCCTGATGTTTCCAGCATCTGTATATTTGGTTGGAGACATCAATTTCCCCCTTGCATTCGAATGAGGTTTCCGGTCCGATGAGACCCTCGGACAAACCGGCCAGCGCAGTCACCATTTTAAAAGCGCTGCCAGGCGCGTAGAGGCCTCTCAAAGACCTGTTCTCAAGGGGATGAAGGGGATCGGCGTTCAGACTTTTCCAGTTCCGTTCGGTGATTGAGGGACTAAACAGGTTGGGGTCAAAACCGGGCTTGCTGACCAGCGCCAGCACTCTTCCCGTGTCCGGCTCGAGAGCCACTACTGATCCGGCTCGTTCAAAAAATATCTCCTCTATGTACTTTTGCAAACCGATATCAATCGTGAGAACAATATCTGATCCTCTACGTGGAGAGATTTTATTGGACGAACCCAGTTGGCGCCCCTTCGCGTCAATTTCTATCTGGTTCCAACCTTCCTCTCCCTTGAGGTAGCTCTCGTATTCACGTTCAATACCCGTCTTTCCGACCAGGTCTCCCGGC
>CAZGVM010000235.1:2773-4267 GCA_964528855.1 uncultured Desulfomonile sp.
CCGACTTCACCAACTCATCTCCGGAAATCTCCCCCATGGCGCCGAGAACGTGGCAAAGAGATTCTCCGTAAGGATACTCTCGAAGAGGTTTGATATCGATCAGCGCTCCCTTTGTGTCTCCCAGTTGAGATTTCAGTAGTGAGACCTCCTCCAGACTCAGGTTCTTTTTTATTTGGAAAACTCTGTATTTAGGGCTATTGGCGGCGTTTGACAAAAGGGTTCTCATTTTCTCCGGAGTAATCCCCAGAATTGGAGAAGCGACATCAATTATCGTGTCACGATCATTTAATTCGCCCGGTATTATCGAAAATGAGAAATGCGGCTGGTTCTGGGCCAGAACGTGCCCGTTGCGGTCCATTATGGAGCCTCTGGACGGAGGAAGTCTTATGAGCCTTGTCCTGTTGCTGTAGGACATTTCGCTGAAGTATTCGCTCTCCATCAGTTGTAGTCTCCACAACCTGGAAAGCAGAATTCCAAACGAAAAAACTATCAATAACGCCGCTATGATGACCTGCAACCGGCAACTGATCAAATTATCGTAGGATCTCACATATTCCGACATTTACATGGCTCCTACGACTTTGGAGTATTCTTTCCACATAATGTTCATGGCTTTAAGGGTGACCCATGAAAAAGTGGCTGTGGACAAAGATTTCACGATAATCCAGTAAACATTGTACAGAGCGAACTCAATGTCAGTCGCTAACGCTCTGAAGACAAGCATAGCCGTAAAGATCATGCAGGATGCCAGGAAGATGGAAATATAATTACGCGCAACCCCGGTCACTTCAAAATAAGAGTCCAAATAGCCGAATGAAATGTAGGTCAGCAGATAAAGCAGTGCCATCAAACCCAGTGGTGAGCCAGACATCACATCCAGGCACAAACCTGAAATAAAACTGAAGCTCACTCCAATCAGGAATCTGGAGTTACTGCAAGCCCATGCCAGCACAATCAAGCTCAGGTCGGGTCTAAATTCTGGAGGCGCTAATTGAAAAATGACGCTGGACTGGATCGCAAACGCCAATGTCCCAGCTACAATCAAAAAGAAAATCTGGTTCATTTGGCCCCGTCTAGCAGCGGTTCAACATGGAATCCACCCTGCTTGAGCAAGATTACCAAGACCTCCTCAAGCTCATCGAGATCGGCGGTGGGTTGAATCTGGGCTTCCAGAAATAGCCCTTGTGGACCTGATTGCACTGATTCTATGACACCTATTGAAAGGCCTTTTGGAAAAATCCCGTCCAAACCCGATGTAATTACCTTGTCGCCATTGCGCACTGAAGCCTTACGGCTCAGGTATTTCATCACACAAGCGTTTTGAGCGTTGCCTACCACCACACCACGGTCCCTCGTCCTGTCTACCCTGGCGTCAATGGACACCATTGGATCAGTCATCAAGGCCACCTGCGCCATGTTTGCCGATGCCCTGACCACTTTGCCCACGATTCCGTCGGCAACCACAACCGGAAAATTGGAAATAATCCCATCATC
>CAZGVM010000236.1:0-4263 GCA_964528855.1 uncultured Desulfomonile sp.
TAGGAGCCGGATATGCCGGACATGCGGAGGTTGTTTCTGTCCCCGCGATGTTATGCGCCCGTATCCCGGAAGACCTTTCATTCGGTGAAGCTTCCTTCGGAATGCTCGGAATCATAGCGCTCCACGGTATCAGGTGCGCCAACCTGAGTTTTGGTTCATCTGTAGTGGTTATTGGCCTCGGATTGTTAGGCCTGCTCTCCGTTCAGATGCTCAAGGCCTACGGTTGCAGGGTGTTTGGACTTGATGTCGATGCAGCCAAAGTCGAACTTGCCAAAACTTTTGGCGCTGATTTTGCCACAGTTGACAAGGCTGATCTGAAATCAAGGACGGCAAGAGAGACATCCGGCCACGGTGTAGATGCGGTGATAATTACGGCGGCCACAAAAAGCAGAGAGCCCGTGGATCTGGCCGTGGATCTGGCCATGTTCAGAGGAAAAGTGGTCCTTGTAGGTGTGGCCGACGTGCATCCCGAACGAAATGAACTCTGGCACAAAGAAGTCGAAATAATCGTTTCAAAAGCCGGTGGCCCCGGTATTCTGGATCCCATGTATGAAAACAGGAATATTGATTACCCCTTTTGGCTGATTCGCTGGACCGAAAACAGGAACCTGGAAGAATTCCTGAGGCTGGTAAACGAAAAGAAGGTAGACGTTAAATCTCTCATAACTCACAGATTTACCATAGAAAATGCGCTGGATGCTTATGAAGGTTTTTCGGCCGGTAAACTGGATGGATGCATCGGCATAGTCCTCGACTATCCGGAAGTTATAGACAGCGCTCCTGACCCTGCCAACCGCATGAGAGTTTTCTCATCACCTTCACCAAAAACCCAAACGACCGGTGGTGTTACAAATGTGGGACTGGTTGGGGCAGGGCTATTTGGGAAAGCGCTGCTGTTACCTGCGCTCAAAGATGTAAAAGGCATAAATCTAAAGACGCTATCAACGAGTTCCAGCGCAAACACATATCACACTGCAAGAAAATACGGTTTTCAGGTAGGGGCTACAGATTATGTTCAAGTCTTGGATGATCCGGAAATTGATGCAGTCATGATCCTGACACCTCACAGTCTCCACGCTCAAATGGTTTCGGAGGCGCTAGAACATGATAAACATGTTTTTGTTGAGAAACCTCTTTGCACTACGCAGGGACAACTTGATCAGATAATCGGGGTGTGCGCTGAAAAGATTGATTCAAAAGGGGAATGCCCCTATCTGATGGTCGGATACAACAGACGTTTTTCTCCTCATTCCGTTAAGATGAAAGAATTTTTTGCGGCAAGAAAAGACCCGATGGTGATCAATTATCGTGTAAACTCGGGATTCGTGCCGGCCGATCACTGGGTCCATTCGGAAGAACAGGGTGGCGGGAGGATAATCGGAGAGATTTGCCACTTTGTTGATTTGATGCAGTATGTCACCGGGTCCAATCCGGGGATGGTTTATGCCCAGAGAGTCTCAGGTAATGACAAAACCTGCGTAAACAATGACAATGTAATCCTGAACCTCAAATTCACGGATGGCTCAATAGGTTCAATAGTATATTCTGCAAACGGGGACAGATCATTCTCCAGAGAGCGTATCGAAATATTCTGTGATGGCAGAACAGTGTCATCGTCTGATTTCCGGGAGACGATGTTTCATTCAGGCGGACGCAGGAAAAGGTTCAGGACTTGGAACCAGGAGATGGGTTATCGTGAGGAACTTGAATATTTCTTCCGGCATATTAGAGGAGAAAGTCCGGTAAACCTGACTACCGGCGAAACGTTTTATTCTACAGCGGCGGTATTGTCAGCCCACAGGTCGCTTGAACATGATCAGCCGGTGGAAATCGTTCTATAACGCCATACATGAAAATACTAATAGTTTCTGATTCATATCCCCCGGAAATCCGCTCAGCCTCTCATTTGATGAAGGAGTTGGCTGAAGAATTGCGCGACAGAAAGCACGATGTCACCATTCTGACCTGCTATCCCAGGTACAATCTTGCTGACACAAGGCACGATCCCATTCTGAAGGACGTGACAATCGAAAACGGCGTGCGTATTGTAAGGGTTCACACGCCTGCTCACCACAAGGTGAATTTTTTTGTCCGTGGTCTGAGCCAACTGGCGCTTCCGTATCTGTTCTGGCTCAAGTCAAAACCTCTCCTGAAAGACGGCGTGGATTGTGTGATAGTCTATAGCCCGCCCTTGACTCTCTGGAGAGTCGGCTGGTATGCAAAAAAGAAATTTGGCGCAAGATTTGTGCCGAATGTTCAGGATATATTTCCGCAGAACGCAATAGATCTTGGAGTGTTACGTAGTCCTATTTTCATACGTTTTTTTGAGATGCTCGAAAAATGGGCTTATGAAAAAGCAGATCTGGTAACGGTCCACTCGGAGGGCAATCGCGAATTCCTCCTGAACAAAAAGAAGATCCCGCCGGAGAAACTGATCACCTTACACAACTGGATTGAAGTTCGGGATTTAAAGCCTCAGGCTAATAATGGCCCATTCAGAAAAAAATTGGGACTGGACGGAAAATTTGTGATCTTTTTCGGAGGGGTTCTTGGACCTTCTCAAGGCATGGAATTAGTGATTGAAACCGCCAGACAGCTCAGGGACAATCAGGAAATTGTTTTTCTTCTGGTTGGAGACGGCACGGAAAAACAGAGACTGATGGATTTGTCAGCCAGGCACAACTTGAATAATGTCATTTTCCACCCCTTCATTTCGAAGGATGACTACGAACGCTTACTCAAGGAGATTGATGTAGGACTGGTTTGTCTGAGTTCGCGCAACAAGACGCCGGTAGTCCCCGGGAAACTCTTGAGTTACATGGCTGCAGGTGTTCCGGTGTTGGCATTTCTGAACATGGAAAGTGACGGCCACCAGATAATCCGGCAAGCTGATTGCGGCTGTTCGGCAATTTCGGAAGACACCTCTGATGTTGTTAAAATGGTCCGGAAAATGTTCACTGAACGAGATCGACTGGCGGTCTTGGGCAAAAACGGGTATCGCTACGCTATCGCCAGGTTTTCAAAAGAATCATGCGTTGATGATCTGGAAAAAGCGCTGAGTAGATGAAAAAAATAATGTTGGTCTTCGGGACAAGACCGGAGGCCATAAAACTTGCCCCAATAATTCTCGAACTCAGGAAACGCCCGGAAGCTGAAACCGCTATCTGTGTCACAGCGCAGCACAGGAAGATGCTGGATCAGGTTCTGGGATTGTTTGACCTTAAACCGGATGTTGATCTGGACCTCATGCAGCCTGACCAAACACTACCGGAACTGACATCCCGGGTTCTGTCCGGAATGGACAGAATCTTTGCCTGGCATAAACCTGACATCGTGGTAATTCAGGGTGACACCACAACGGTCATGGCCACGGCCATGGCCGCTTTTTACAGACAGGTCAAAGTTGGGCACGTAGAAGCCGGTCTTAGATCAGGCAATCTAAACTCACCTTTTCCAGAGGAAATGAACAGACGGGTAGCGACAATTCTTGCCAGGCTGCATTTTGCTCCAACTGCGACGGCGAAGAATGCGCTGATCAGCGAAGGCGTGCGGCCTGAAAGCGTCTTTCTAACAGGCAATCCAGTCATCGACGCTTTACGGCTGATAATCGACAAACCGATTCCTGCAATGGCCAAACGACTGCTGGAGAGCGCCGGTATAATTGAAGGCCAACCGGAGCGAAAACTCATTCTGGTGACCGCCCACAGGAGAGAAAATTTTGGATCCCGGTTTGAGAGCATTTGCAAAGGCCTGAAAGCGATTGTTGATCGTAATGGCGACGTTGCCGTCATATATCCAGTCCATCTCAACCCGAATGTCCAGAAACCGGTTTATGACTTATTGGGGAATGTTGACCGGATCATTCTTACCGAACCAGTGACCTACGATGTTCTGGCCCATCTGATGAAGGCGTCATATATGGTCTTGACCGATTCTGGCGGTATTCAGGAGGAAGCCCCTTCTCTTGGAAAACCGGTGTTGGTAATGCGCACTGAAACGGAGAGACCAGAAGGAGTAAAAGCCGGTACGGCAAAGCTCGTCGGTCCATACACAGAAACTATAGTTCGAGAAACAGAAGCCCTGTTGTACGATCATGAGCATTACCTGAAGATGAGTAGGGCCATCAATCCATACGGTGACGGCAAAGCGGCTTCACGTATCGCTGATGCCCTCATTTCCGGACAAATTAGTAATGGCCACTTCCTTGGAGGCGAATGTTGAACCCATACGAAAAAAGAATAGACCTGGTCAGCGACTATCTGG
>CAZGVM010000237.1:0-3540 GCA_964528855.1 uncultured Desulfomonile sp.
TGCAGTTCCACGGTGTGCAGGTGGTAGTCGTGATCACCGGGTTTGACCGAGGCGAATCAGGCCGAAACGGTTTTCGCTAAAGGCGCATTGTTGGTGATTCTTGTCTCGCGATAAGCTATTTCAAGCGCCATGAGGTTTCTCTCCAGAGCTTTGCCCTTGAATTTTTGCGCTACCGCTTTCTTTATGTTTTCCACGTCCACAAGGCTGGACGCCGCCGCTATTGGGCCCAGTATGGAAGTCGAGATAAGCACGTTGCCTTCAATAATGAGGCCCGCGTCCTCGGAACTCCTGAAAGCGTCCGACACAGCCACGGAGTATGAACCGTTCAGGCCAAGCTGTTCGACTGTCCTCGATGAATTTATGACCAGCAGGCCTCCGGGCTTGAGGGTGGACGTGACGTTTACCATTTCAAGCAGGTTATCGTCCAGCACCACTACCAGGTCCGCCAAAGACACGTTTGAGAATGTCCTGATAGGATCCGGGGAAATGCGGGCATGAACGCTGACCGGAGCGCCCCGTCTCTCGGAAAAATATGTTGGTTTAGCGCTAACACCCTTAAAGCCTTGGAGATATGCAGCTTCGGTGTATATCTTCGCAGCGGTTACCGCCCCCTGACCGCCTCTTCCATACCAAATAATTTCGTACGTTGAACTCATTATTGTGTAACACCCTAAATTGGAATAAACTTTCGAATATTAATGCAAGCTTTTTGATACGTCAACGTTTCGTTGGAATGGAATTCGTGATAAAGCAAAAATTGTGAATTGCAAAGATGGGGATTTCAAGGCAAGAGTAATGTCTACAGGGCCTGTTCCATAGGGACGCTTTGGGCGACCCTGCTGTAACAGAGATCTATGTATTCCCTGGAAAGTTCATAGCCAACGAACAGGCGGCCGGTCTTTACGGCGGCCACCGCTGTGGAACCGCTGCCCATGAACGGATCGAGGACAACGTCACCTTCAAACGTGTAAAGGTTGATCAGACGCTCAACAAGGGCGACAGGGAATGGAGCCGGATGACCCACACGCTTTGCCGATTCAGGCGGGATAGTCCACACGCTCGTCGTGGCCATCATGAACTCGTCACGGGAAATGGTGGATTCGCCTTTTGACGGCTTGTCAAAACGGTCCTTCGAGAAAACCAGTATGTATTCATGCAGGTCGCGCAACGTAGGATTGCCGGCGGACATCCATGAACCCCAGGCGCATGAGCCTCCAGCCCCCTTCGCCTTGATCCAGATTATCTCGCCACGCATCAGATACCCTATCTCCGACGCTATCACCGATACATGGGAATTCAGCGGAATATACGGCTTGCGCCCAAGGTTGGCCACGTTGAACGCAACCCTTCCTCCCGGGGTCAGCACACGGTGCGTCTCCTCTAACACCCTCCTCAGGAAGCTCAGATACTCCTCAAGCGATAAATCCGAATCATAGTCCTTCCCCACATTATAAGGCGGCGATGTGACCATAAATGACACCGAATTATCAGGAAGCTCACTCATCCGCTCACACGAGTGATTGACCACCGTGTTCAGCAGTTCAGGGGGGATATCCGTCGAAGACTGCTCGGCGCACGCAGCCGACTTGAGCATGTAGAGCTTTCGTTTGTAAAAGCTCGACGAGTCATGGCTTTCCCTTTTCCCAGTGCCAAATGATTTGGTTACGCTTCTTTTTCCCAATTTTTTGTGTCTGGAGTTCCGCTCTGGATGTTACGGGTAAAACAAACCCGCAAAGCGCTCTTATCAACGCCTCATAATTTAGTCAAACAAAAAAACCATATAAACTAGTAATTAACGTATATAAAATAAAACATTAAACTTTATTATATGTAAGCACCTAGAATATTTAATTAATAATATTGCAAGATTAGTGGGCGCTTTACTTGACGTTTAAATAATATTTTACGGTATCTTATAATTAATATTTAGATTCTGTTTTATGTATGGTCGGGGTTTGCGGTCGGCTATTCAGTTGGCGCTGATTTGCTTGCAAGTTTCCTCATGAATTTGTTATGTTATAACGCTGTACTGCTATGGTAAGGGTTCAATTCCGTTTCTGACAGCCTCGAGAAGCTTTCGTTTTTTGGCGTTGAGTGGGGTTGTCGGGATGGATTTGGGGGCTGCGACATTCGGGTCGTATAAATACCGGGCGTTTTATATGGAGGTTACATGACTGGCGCTGAATTGCGGGAGAGTTTCCTGAGGTATTTCGAAAAAAGCGGCCACAACAGGCTTGCAAGTTCATCGTTGGTTCCGGAAGGAGACGCCACCCTGCTTTTCACCAATGCCGGAATGGTCCAGTTCAAGAAAGTCCTCACCGGCCTGGAGAAGCGTGATTATTCGAGGGCTGTCACCTCACAGAAATGCCTCAGGGTCAGTGGCAAGCACAATGACCTTGAGAACGTCGGGCATACGGCTCGTCACCACACGTTCTTTGAGATGCTGGGCAATTTTTCCTTTGGAGACTATTTCAAGCAGGACGCAATAGCGTTTGCCTGGGAATTTCTCACCAAAGATCTGGGACTTCCGAAAAAAGACCTCCACGTCACCATCTACACCGACGATGATGAAGCTGACGGCCTTTGGCGCAAGGTCCTGGGCGAAAAGTCGAACCCCATACAGAGGCTTGGTGAGAAGGAAAACTTCTGGAGCATGGGAGACACGGGTCCGTGTGGTCCATGTTCGGAGATTCATATAGACCAAGGTCCGCGGCTTGGTTGTGGTGATCCTGTATGTGGTCCCGCATGCGATTGTGATCGTTTCCTCGAATTGTGGAACCTCGTCTTCATGCAATTCGATCGTGATTCCTCCGGGAAGATGACGCCACTGCCCAGACCTTCCATCGACACGGGCCTCGGGCTGGAGCGACTGGCCGCCGTCCTGCAGGGCAAGGACAGCAACTGGGAATCGGATCTTTTTGTCCCAATCATCGGCAGGGTCGAGGAACTGAGCAAAAAGAAGTGTTCCGGGCACGATTTTGATTCCATCGCCATCAGGGTCATCGCCGATCACAGCCGGGCCGCCGCTTTCCTGATTTCGGACGGGGTGCTGCCTTCCAACGAGGGTAGGGGATATGTGCTCAGGAGAATCATGCGCCGGGCTATACGGTACGGAAAGTATATCGGTCTTAATGAGCCTTTCCTGTTCGATACCTCGGGAGTTGTCATTGATCACATGTCTGGAGCATACCCTGAGCTTGCGGCCCACCGTACCCTCATCAACAAGGTGATAATCAACGAGGAAGAGCGTTTTCTTGAGACTCTCTCCAGGGGACTGATATTATTCGAGGAAGAGGCCGACAGGATCAGGAAACAGGGTGACACTGTCCTTCCGGGGCATGTCGTGTTCAAGCTGTACGACACATTCGGATTCCCACCCGATCTTACCCAGGATCTGGCGACCGAACTTGGCCTGGTTGTCGATCACGCGGGCTTCGAATCGGAAATGTCGAAACAGAAAAGCCTTGCCAGGGAAGCCTGGGATGGAAGTCAGGGAGCCGGTAAGGGAGTTGAGTTCGATCTGGCCGACAGTAAGGCTGA
>CAZGVM010000237.1:3550-4254 GCA_964528855.1 uncultured Desulfomonile sp.
AGGCTGAAGTTGTGTTCACCGGATATGAGACGCTTTCCGGCTCCGGAAAAGTTATCGCACTGGTCAAGGACGGGACCCTGGTTGACAGGCTGGCTGCCGGTGAATCAGGCCTGCTTGTCTGTGACACAACTCCTTTCTACGCTGAATCCGGCGGACAGGTCGGCGATCAGGGTGTCATACAGGACAATGGAAGCAGGATAACGGTTGAAGACACTGTCAAGTCATCCTCAGGCGTGACATCCCACAGGGTGAGGGTAGATTCAGGATCGTTTGCCACCGGGCAGGCCATCTCTCTCGATGTTGATCAGGCAAGGCGAAAGGCCATAATGGCGAACCATTCCGCTACTCACCTGCTGCAATGGGCCTTGAGAAAAATTCTCGGGGAACATGTCGGGCAGCGTGGATCTCTGGTTGAACCCGGAAGATTCCGTTTCGACTTCACTCATTTCTCAGCAATAGAACAGCCGGAACTCGACAGGATTGAAGATCTGGTCAACGACGCCATCAGGGAAAACGTCGCTGTGGAGTCGAAAACCATCCCGGTGGGTCAGGCTCACGCTGAAGGCGCCATGGCACTGTTCGGAGAAAAATACGGGGATGTGGTGCGGATGGTATCCATGGGTTCCATTAGTAAGGAACTGTGTGGAGGAACTCACGTCAGCCGTACGGGAGACATCGGCATGTTCAAGATACTGTCCGAGGGT
>CAZGVM010000238.1:0-909 GCA_964528855.1 uncultured Desulfomonile sp.
CTGCTCCGGTTCTTCCGTATTCTCCACCACGCTTTTATTCTGCTTGACTATTGTTTGAACCTGCCGGTTCTGCGCCATCACGGTGTGTCTCAGCTCAAAGATTGTCCTGCCGTCATCACTCTTGTGGCCGGTGTTAACAGCATGATCCCGTCGGTTTGTCATCTTCCCCCCGTCAAAATTCCCGGAAATTAAACCCCTGTCCACATCCTGGGAGTAAAAGGCTCCGGCGAATAGGCATTGGAACGCCTGTTAAATGCGGCCACATAAGCCCCCGACTCTATGCTCTTGTCCTCATGACCCAGCAATTTCCGGGCCTCCTCTTTTGATATGAGCCCAGCCTCAAGCTGCTGTATGATTGCCTGCGACATCATCATTTTCGCCTCGCTCGTCTTGAACACATCCCCACCCTCATCATCCCGGAACTGGACAGACACGCTGGCGTCCGACATTCCATTGAAAGCCAGGTTCAGTCGATGGCCGTGTTCCAAAGCCCTCTTCACTCCAAGCTGGAACACTTTGAGCGACTTGAACATCTCCTCATACACAACCGAAGCCAGCGAATCCGAAGAATGGAACGACCACCCAAAAAATATCGGGTCCCTCTGCAATGCGCTGAACATGCCCTGAAGCACCAACTGCAGAATGTCCTTGGCCCCCTGCGCTCCGGACTGTGTTGACTGGAACGTAAATTTGATATTGCTGAAGCCTATTCCGAGGCCATTGTTGAGGTTACCCACAACGGTATCGGCTATTTTTCGGAGGTAGTCTCCCGACTTCTGGTCATACGCCGTCTGCGTTTCTCCGGGTTCTCTGGGCGGCGGCTGGACCTCAGCCAGCATCACTCCCAGCGACGATATCTTCGACATCAACACCCTTATCTGTCCCATTATGTCACGATGAGTAGCGCAC
>CAZGVM010000238.1:919-4243 GCA_964528855.1 uncultured Desulfomonile sp.
GGATAGGGTAGGGGCTGCTGTCCCGGAAGATCAGACCATGATACGATGTTTGCAACGGGTTCAGCGCAACAAGCTCTCCGTCCTGGAGCTGGGTAAGCTCAATCTCCCCCTGCGCGTTCCTGTATCTGAAACGCAGCGTCTTCACCGGAACCAGAAAAACCCTCTCAATTCTTGTAAAAGCCCTGTCAGGTGTCCATTCCACGCAAAGCGCCCCCGTCCTCGCCATCTGCGAGAACATCCCGCTCACCACTCCGTCCAGGCCCCCACCAAGAGGAAAACACCTTGCCGCAAACTGGTTGCACACCTCTATGGCCTCGCTGGCCCGACGCTCGTCAGACGCTCTTATGTAAAGCTTGTGGGTCACATTCGAAAGAGACACCGTCGTGTGGACATACTTTGAAACGTAGGGATCAAGTATAGCCACATTGTCTATGATCTCGTAAAGTTCGAACGGGAAAGTCGCCGGCAGAGCGTATAGCGCCCCAAGCTCACTCAGCGTGTGCTGGCCGGAGTCACGGCTGATTCTTGGCAGGACCATCGGAAAACCTTTTGGAGCCTTCTTCCTGGGTCTGCCGAACATCGTTCTTAGCCTGTCTGGTATGGACACTACGCCACCTTCACGAATATCGGCATTGTCATGGGACCTGGAGCCACCCCAAGTTCGAACGCCGCCAGGGAAGCGCTGTTCATCGACATCCCGAAATGGTTGACTATATTCGCCCCGGAATTGTAAATCCTCCTGGTAATGCCGTGGCTGTTGGTTTCATAGGTAACCGTAAGCGCTTTCAGGTGACGTCTGACCTCCTCAACTGTGCTCAACTCACGATCCGTTGTCATCGCCCTGGACGGAATCCGTATGAGTCCCTGCTCCATCTTGTCTATCATCGAATCTATCGACTCGGTCCTGTCCACATGAATCGTATCAACCTCAATAACTCCGTCATGCAGTTCAATACCCTTCTTGAAGTCCCTGCCTCCAAAATACTGGATAACCACCCGTCCCTTGTGTCTTGCCGCAAAAGCCTTGCTGGAATGCTTGTTCGGCATGGCGTCAATGGCGCACAGATGAACGCCGAACTGGGACATGAGCGTATCCAGCCTGCTCCAGTCTTCGGTCTCCTCGAAATAGACAAAAATCAGCTGTTTCCCACTGCGGATTCCGATTGAGACATGCAGGACATCTCCCTGGTCTATCCCCATGTAGGCCCCTACTTCACTGTAACTGAATCCGTGCGCGCTCTGAATCTCATCGAGCAGCCTGTCGGTGATTCTGACCGAGCCTCCGCCATATCCGAAGCCCATGACGCTGATGACGAATCTGGCCATCTTTGCCTGCGATGTCCGGCTCGCCTCATAATCGGCCATGATGTATGAGGCGTAGTTCGGGAAATCCGGCGGCTTTATTTGCGTGTATAACTGGCTCAGATGGTAGCCGCGACGTTTCCTGGCCGGATATTTTGCTATCCACTCCCCCCGTTTCATGTCCAGAGCGCTCTGGCACTTCTGGCAGCCACGGTAGTGGGTCATGCCATCCGGTAGTGATTTCTTTTTGCTTCTCGAGACCGGCAGGAACGTTTCGTGGAAATTCAGTTCGAGGCAGTTCCCGTGTGAACACGCTGGACAGACTATGTGCCAGAAATGCTGGTCTGTAGTGTTGAACTCAGCGTCGATGTTCTGACCGGGAAGATCCGGCTGGGACAGATGGTGGACCCACTGTAGGTCCGAGTGCATTATCCTGTCTCTTGCAAGAGCGCGGTTCTCGTCCTTCATTTCTGATACTTCATCAAGCACGATGAAATCGCCGTCCGTGCTTTTGGCGCGAGATTTCGACCAGAGTCCCCTGAAATAGATGCTTCCATGAGGCCCGAGTTGTTTGAGCTGGACATTGAAGGTCGATCTTATCCTGGAACTCAGATATGGTGAATTCTGAATTACCGGATCGCATCTGTCGTTGGCGAAGTCGCTGACAGCGCTGTCGTCCTGGAAGAAGTAGATGGCCTTCTTGTCAAGCTCATCGCAGACGTAAAGGGCTTTCAGGAGCACGACGGTGCTGATGCCGACCTGAGCGCCTTTCAGGAAAGTCTGGTCGGGGGAGTGGTCCTGCAGAATCCGGAGAAGGTACTCGTGCCTGTCGAGGGAATATGGTTGCCCCCGAAGTTTTATCTGAGCCTTTGCTATCCAGTCCATAAGAGTCAGCTTCCGGCTCTTCTTGCTGGTTGGCAGGATGTCCCTTATTGTCAATTAGTTCACTTGATTCATGTTTCCTGCGGCGTTATCAAAAACATCGCATAGCTCATTTACGAGTTTTGGCTTATCCCCGAGTATCCGGCGAATTTCACTCTTCAGTTCCTCTCTGGCTGTCTCCAGCAGTTGCATTCTGTCTGAACCGGCCCTGAGCTTCTCCTGTTCGATCTTCTCCAGTGTTTGATGCGCCGCGGCAATTTTCCCGATTGTCGAAGCCATCGTGTGCAACTGTTGCATGGCCGATCTGCAGTCGGACCTGATCAGTCTGATGGCAGTCAGGGACTTCCTCCATAAAAGCTCCAGGGCCTGCCTTTCAGGGGACATGTTGAGCAGGCCTTCCACGTCCTGTTCGGGGGATATCTCTATCTCGGGCCACTCCTTGCGGCACCAGTTTGAGATGGTTGGGCCGTAGAGGTGGTATCCCTCTTTCTTGAGATAATCGACCAGATCCTGGTATGGGCCTCGCTCTATCCACCACTGTTTGACTTTTGCCAGCAGGTGTTCCGGAAGCTGAGCGGGATTCTGGCAGTGTATCAGCGGTGTTTCAGTTATTGCCCTGGTTCCCGTTTTTTTGGGCTCACGTTTTCTCTGGGTTATGATGCTCAATTGTGGTCGCTTTCCGCTGCAGCGCAGGATTTTTGAAGTGGGGCCGGGCGTAAGTCCCGGTAGGAAGTAACCAGCGGTATGCTCTAGCGTTACGCAGGTGTGATGCTTGGTGGGTTGGATGCATTGTTTTACGCCCGCCGCCTGTTTTGGGGATACGCCGACTTTCAGGAAAGTATCCCTTTTCTGTTGAGTCGGCTTCTCCCTTCAGGCTGCGATACAGATGAGACCTGAGGGTGTCAACAAAATATCTCGGGATATGGGGCCAAAACGGTCCCAAGGCGTTGTGATGACCTGCCTCATGAAAAACTGAACTGTAATATATGTATAAACAGTGTGTTGTCGTGTAAACTTAATATTTTATTTGAGATTATTACTTTATTAAATATAAATTTTTCCGGAATGTTGTTAAATGATTAAATGTATATAAAATTTTAAAAAATAAAAATATTTAAAGATAAAAATATATATTCTAAA
>CAZGVM010000239.1:0-2101 GCA_964528855.1 uncultured Desulfomonile sp.
ATTCAGTGACCCAAAATATGGTCACCCTCTTTTCCGGGGGCCACCAATCATGGCCTATGTAAGCAAAGGTCTCTCCTTTGGCCATTCTGGCAAAAGCCGCAGAACTACAGGAGAACATGGGTTCTTTATCCCTCCTGTAATCTAAAGGAGGCGTAGTCCATTGGTCTGCATAGGTCCCTGTCGAAGCTCCACCCGGGGTATTTTCTATCACAAGATGTCCGTAATGACGGCAAGCATTTCTTCCGTACGGATCATTGGGATCGGGATCAAAAACATTTGCCCCCGAAGAAAAACAGGCCATATTTTCCGGTGTTGCAAATGCAGAATCATCGGGTAATCCGGTGCATTTTGCATTTGCAATAACCGCCGATGGCTTTCGCCAGTTTCTCTTTGCTGGTTGTGAGGCGAATTGCCGAAGATTCCGGGGGCTTCTGAAGATGGGTTCAGGTTTCGTGAAGGGGTTTTGGCCTTTTAAGATGTTGTCCGTCTGGAAACCGATATTAATGTAAGCCCCAACTTGACCATATTGTCCAGTAAGACGGTCGTTCCCGTATTCAGCCGAGACCTTGAACACACCGTCCGCAGTTGTGATGTCTGCGCCGGATCGCAGGCCGTAGACCTTTGAATTCCCCATGTCGTACTGGTAGCCGCCCAGTTTGACTCTGAGATCATAGGCGCGGTCGAGCAGAGGTTGGGATGCTCCGGCTTCAAAGTCGTAATTTCCCCTCCCTTCCGCTATTGCCCCAAACAGGTTGAAAGTGGGAAAAACACTACCGCGTGAGTCATAACCGACATAAGAATCGGAATAATAGTTAAAATTGAGATCTATGGCCGAATCACCCGGGCCATTGACTGCAGCCTGAAAGCCGACACTACCGGCGGATCGCCATGCTCCTGAAAGCCTGGTTGAATCATAAAAGCCGTATGCTCCTACCAGGACATTTTCCCCGAGGAATCTTCGGTAACCCAATCCTACAGAAAGATCGATCCTGTTCTGAATTCCGGCAGAACCCTGCTGCCAAAAATTGTTCAGGAAAGGAAAACCACCCGTTGAAGAAGAATTGGCCGAGTCTATATGGGCCTCTCCGAATATTATGTCCGATGTGGTGATGGAAACGGGCAGCACATAATCCGCCGACCACCATGACTGCCTGAGATTTCGACCAAAAAGATAGTTGAAGCCAAACTGGAGGTTGGGCACAACTGGAAGCCAGTTCTTGAGCATTCCACTTGACAAAGGAAAGCTCTCGGCTCCGCCCCCGAAATGAAGTCCTGACGCCGGTTGGCTTAGTGGTCTGGATGGCGCAAGGTCCAGACTTTGGTTTCCTGTTGATGGCAGCAACGGTCTGATGAGATTTTCAGCGTATGAAGCGTTCAGACCGCAATGGATTACAAGCACTATGTGAACAGCTATCAAAAGGACTTTCTGGAAAAACAGTCCCCTTTGATTCCTGCGTGTGGGAACAGCAGAATCCATGAACCTCTCCTGCAGAATTCAATCGAACCTAGTGTGGCAGTAATAAAATCGAGTTGGCCAGATATGTCAACAGAAAAATATCCAGAATTAATATCGGATCAGATTGTCTGTCGGCGATGTCCTGATTAATTTATTGATGTATTTATAACGATCCATAGAGAGGTCAGAATGGCGGTTTGTGTACCATTAACAAGAGAAATGCTTCCAAACAGAATTCCTGTAACATCCGGTTTGCCAATTGTTGATTTCCAGCAAGCGAGACAACTGGCGGACCAAAAAGCCCTGGAATACCTGGCTCAACCGATGCTGATGGCATGGTACGATTCCAATGCCGGGAAGTTTAGCCCCAACATAGTTTGTTGTCAGGAACATAAGCCCTCCTGGCTTGTTTACGCTGAGACGAGGGGCGGGGAGCTATCTGTAGATATCAATGATCTTGAATACGTCTTTGTTTATCGACAGGGCTGAAATGCTTTGCCCGCCTAACATGCCGGTTTGACAATCTGGATAGCCCAATGTGCCGGTCAACCAACTGTTTTGGATTTTTCTGTTGGGAGGCAGCCTTGCCAGAGCAGGGCGTTTGTTTTCCGGCGCTGCAGCACGCTGATCTCGGCGGCCTGTGAC
>CAZGVM010000239.1:2111-4241 GCA_964528855.1 uncultured Desulfomonile sp.
AAGCGCGCATAATTCAGCATTGAATGCGGGAGTTGCCTTGATCCATTTTTCTCCTGTGAATCTGTACAAGAGCATGGACGCCATGATGATCATTGAGATCGTCATGGCCGTCCAGACGCCTAGAGCGCTGGTCTGTAAGGCGAATATTGCCGTGAGAATCATCGGTATTCTGATCAGCCACATTCCTGTGAATATGATGCGCATAGTTCCAAAAGTGTCACCGGCTCCCTGAAGCGCCCCGGACAATGTAAACCCAATTGCCATAAATGGCATTCCAAGCATGTTTATGCGTAGATAACGTGTCATTTCAGCATAAACTGAAGTGTCATCCGTGATCCAACGAGATATCTCAGGCGCAAAAATAAACATCAGAGAGGCTGGAACAATAATTATCCCCACGCAAAGCGCGGCGGTGGCCCGCGCGCCCTTTCGAGCCGACGCAAGGTCTCCTTCGCCTATTCTATTTCCGGTAATTACTGCAGCGGCCATGTTGAGTGCGAACACAGGAAGAAAGATAATCGCCTCTATTCTCACTCCGGCAGTCATGGCGGCCAGTGCCGTAATTTCGCCCTGATTAAGCCTCGCTACTAGAAAGTAGACCACCAGGGTCCCGGCATTCCAGGCCATTTGCTGGAGAGCGCTAGGCACACCGAGTTTGAAGAGGTTTCTGACGCAACCGAACATGGGGCGGCCAAGACGCGAGAGTTTTATACCGTAAGGCCCCCTGAAAATATGAAACATGTTTAATAACATCCCCAGGCTCGTTCCAAGAGCGGTGGCCCATGCTATACCAGCGTAGCCGAGAGCGGGGATCGGCCCGAGTCCAAAGCCCAGAACAAAGTTGCCGATGACGTTGGAAATAGAGGCAATACAACTGTTGACCATCGCAACCTTGATACGGCCTGATGATCGAAGAATTCCACCGGTTATGATCATCAGGTAGGTTGGCACAAGCACCAGCGAGAATATTCTTATAAACGTCTCAGCAATCGGTCTTATGCCAGTTGGCATGCCGGAAACAGTCACAATATCAGGCGTGTAGAGCTGAGCCAAAACCGTCAGGCTTCCTGAAATCAGACAGCCTAAAAACAGGGAATTGGCCGAAATGTTGCTGACCCCCTCGACTGATTTGGCGCCATACGCCTGCGAGACCATGGAAACCGTTCCGACCGAAATTGCTGTGGCGAGAATCATGAGTGTCCAATAAAGCTGCCCTACATATCCCACAGAGGCAAGGACTTCAGTCCCCATGAAGCCCGCAACGTATACATCGGCCAGCCCTATGGTGAAATGGAAAAACATGATTAGAATCATGGGCCAGCCCATTGTCCACGATTCTTTGATGAAAGGTGATATATCCTCCAGAAATTTCCTGAAACGAGACATTATTGATGGTATCCCCAAATTGCTCTAATGCAATGACAATAATTCATCAGAAGAAAATACAGAAGAAAATTCATAGGGTATTAAAAATAAACGCGATATCGCTCTGTTAAAAAAGCGTAAAAAGTTACCGTTTAACGAAATCGAATCATAAACAGGGAACTACCGCTGAACGGGGTTGTTTTTGTGATTGTGGATGTCGGTGAGTCAAGGAAGATTGCCATACAGCTCAAGGATAATGTTCAACGTATGGAACGAGCTGAACATGCAGCCAGGTTTGGAAACTGGGAATTGGACCTGAACACCGGAAAAATTAAAGGTTCAAGAGGCGCTCTGTATGTATACGGCTTACAACAGGACGAAATAAATCTGGAGTCGGTTCAGAAGCTCCTTTTGCCCGAAGACAGGGCCAGGTTGGATGAAGCGCTGTCCGTTGATTCAGAAGCAAAAGCCCTATGACGTCGAGTACAAGGTCGTTCGACAGTCAGACAACAGGATTGTGGACATTCATTCCATTGCGGAATTCGACCCGGTACGTAATGTCGTGTGGAGAGTGGTTCAGGACATCACGCGACAAAAACAGGCCGAAGAAGCTCTGGCTGAAAGAGAACTTCTCTATCGTATAAACCGAACAAGTTTTTTCACGATCAGGTCCTCCGGAATTACAGATCAATCCTCTCAAAATCGGTTTACAACACTGACATCAAAATTCCTCTCTCCCCGTTCCTTGATACTATTTTGCTTCAT
>CAZGVM010000240.1:0-1200 GCA_964528855.1 uncultured Desulfomonile sp.
ATCTCAGGTCCCGGCCCCTGAGCGACCACGGCAGACATGAAGCGAGGCGGTTTATTTGGTATATTGGGTATCCCATAGCCCTAGCGGCCAATCGTACGGCGCTCCGGCATTTTAACTTGTGTATTGTGCAAACCATGGCCGTTTGCCGTGGAAACATGCCTAAAACATAATTGATAATTTCATCCCTACGTTCGGAATCAAAATCTATGTCGATGTCGGGCATGTCGCTCCTGCCATCATTTATGAAACGTTCAAAAAGAAGATCATTGGCCACAGGGTCAACCCCGCCAAGCAGCAGGTAAACCACAAGACTTCCCGCAGCCGAACCTCTGACGCTATGGCGAATGTCTTGACTTCGAGCAAAATCCACAATGTTTCTGACAAGAAGAAAAAAATCGGCTATTCCCATCCTATCTATGGATTCTAGTTCCTTATCAAGACGACGAAGGTACTCAATGCCAACATTAGGGTAACCGACAGCCAGCTCTCTGAAACACTCCCTGCTCAGATTTAGCGAAGCCTTGTCAGGATTCTGAATATGAGGTGGATGAAGTTTGCCTACCGGTAGAGAAAACCCCTTACAGAGAGACGCAACATATTGTGTATTTTCAATTGCCTTATCATTATTGATGCGGCTTTTCATTTCACTGCCGGCAGCAAGAAAGAACGTGTCATTCGGCAAGGGAGAGACATTCCTGTGATGATGTTTACGCTGAATATCGACCATTATCCGATGCAGGATATAATCTTGGGGGCTCAGGAAAGTGACCTCGTTTGTGGCAACAGCCATAACCTTGAGTGATTGAGCCAAGTCTATTGTGTTATGGATTGATTGTTCATCACCCCCATTGTTTCTTACAACCAGAAATATCTTCTCAGGGGAATTCAAACACGATTTTAATTCGTTTAAACAGAATTCAGCCTGGGACAATCTCCCATTCTTCAATGCCATCTGAATCCTGGAACCCCGGACACCCACCAGGCTCAACAAACCCTTCGAATAATGGCTCAGATCTTGTCGTGAAACGGTTCCTGAATTCGAAGTGACTGATACAAGCCTGCACAGGTTTCCATAGGACTTGAAATCAGTAGCCAGAAAGACCACCTCAGAACCATCCCATATCGGGATCTTGGACCCTATGATGGGCTGGATTCCCTTCCTAACCGCCGCCTTGTAAAATCTGATAGCGCCGTGAAGAC
>CAZGVM010000240.1:1210-4225 GCA_964528855.1 uncultured Desulfomonile sp.
CCTCAGGGGAGAAAGTTCCCCAAAGAAACGAAAAAGAGCTATGAACCTCAAGATGTACAAAACTATCCATATTCATGAAACATGATCTCATTGTTAGAATTGTATTGTAAAAACAGTAGCTTCTATCTGACGCGAAATGGTGGAGAGACTATGGTTTTGTTCGTATGACGCCTACCAACTTTCCCAGGATTTTTATCCTTGAACGCTCCAATCCCCTGAAAACAAGAGAATCGTAAACTTTATTGGCGGGTCTCAATTCGATCTGATCATCGTTGAACCTAAAAATCTTCAGGGTAGCTTCCGATTCAATTCCTTCCACAATCACAGCCACAATAGAGCCATTCTCTGACTCAGGCTGAGGACGGATTATCGCAATATCACCATCCTGAATATGAGCCTCAATCATTGAATCGCCCCTGACTCTCAAAGCAAAAGCCTCCGATGATCCAAAAAAGGAAGGATTTATCGGCAAAGGCTCTTCTACGCTCTCTTGAGCCAGAATGGGGGCCCCTGCGGCAATCTGACCTAAGACAGGTATGAAAGGAAGCCCGACTTGTTGTGTATCAACAAGTTTCCATGCCCTTTTCTTGCCAGGTAAGCCTTTAATTAAACCTTGGGATTCAAGCAATCGTATATGCCTGATGAGGCTTCCATGTGAAACAAGGCCTACACCTTGACATATTTCCCTTAAAGAGGGAGGGAATCCCTCACGTTTCTGGAACAGCCTGATGAAATCCAGTATCTGCTTTTGTCTCTCGGTAACAGTCATGATGTTATATTAGAGACCAAATGGTCTTATTGCAAGCAAAATTTTTATCCATTTTCCAGGGAATAGACCCCAAAGAGATATTCCAGTCCGCCGACATACAGAGGATCACCTTCCATATCGAAGAACAGGTCTCCGGGGACAGGGCAGGGGAGCCGGTAAAAGCCTCTCACACCATCAGGATCCAGCGGGAGAACCTCGCAATGGTTCTGACCTGTCTGCCTTTTCTGTAACTGTAGTCTCGCCTGGTTGTGAATCCTTGACAGCGTTTCATAGGAAATCTTTGGTATTGGAACCCCTTCATCATGTAACGCCAGTTGTTCGACTGTGTTGATTCCGAACGACCGCAGTTTCCTGATCTGAATCTTCGATATTCCGGCCACCTGGTTGAGATGATCCGCTGCAATCCATCGTTCCTCGCAGATGGCTTTCCACTTGCACATGGGGCAGTGAGAGCTTTTCTCCGGTTCGGTCGTCGTCCTGCCGTAAGAATCCATGCGGAGTCTGAAACGATCCTACAACGTAATGAAATACTGTCTGAAGCCGTCAAAGCGGAAACTGGACTCAGTTCTGTCGCCAAGGAGGACTATGTGCATCATCCTCGGCTGATGTCCCTGCGCCAGAGTCAGCAACTCCGAATAAAAACAGAGCTGGATCACAAAATAGGCTTTCGGAGATCTGGCCAGCTTGGTGTCAATCACCTCATAACTGTAGGAACCCAGCACGGAAGGGGAGTTAACCTTTCGCAGAAAATCCGGATGACCATAGAAATTGCCATTCACAAAAGTGGCCTGATAAATTATGTCACAACCCCTTTTCATAGCCTCGATTGTGGCTTGAGCCTTGTCCATAACGCTCGTGCCTGCTTCAGACAGGTCAGCCACTGAAAGCCCATCCTTTTTGAGGCTTTCAAAATAGGATCGTTCGTGAACACTACCCTTGGCCTGCAACAACTCGAATTGCGGATCGATCGCCTGTTCCGGAAAGGGGTCATCCAGGTTGATCCTGTCCAGAGTCGATATGTGCTCGCATTCCAGGAAATATACTATGTCAGACGCTGAATATATGATCGTGTTCGCCGATTTGCGCATGGATCCACCCCGTACTCAATGAACGAAGTGTTGTGGGGACAAGGCCGGATTAAAAAATTGTATCACATCGGCCCTTACTTTATCGTGCATTATTCAAAAAAATCATCATCAAGAAAATCCGAATCATCACATTCGTCAAAGCCCTCTTCATAACCGTTGTCATACCCCTGGTCATATCCTTGCTGAAAATCCTGAGCGGACTGCTCCTCAGAGCCTCCATGTGAACTCCCGGGCCACAGGGCGCGTCCAATTATCATCGCTATCAGTGCCTTGAGCCAGAATCCCCCCATCTGAACCTCCATTTCATGTTCGAGAATAGGGTTTTCTCCAAAAAAATATCCATTACCGACCGTGCTTCATATCACCAAAGCCTTATTAGAAGCCGTTTCCCACGTTCAGTGCCCATTATAAAACACACGTGTGCCAACGAAGGACAATCCAGAAATAAAAAAAATAATATTGTGGAATTTTTTTTGAAATTAGACTTGTGAATCTGAAATTAAGGTGTTTTGAGGCCGTTGAAGCGATGTGGTCTTTTTCAACTGGCGGAGTCTGTCATCCCAAACCTTGTCATCCCCGACTTGATCGGGGATCCACTCTTCCCATGGGGGATTTTAGCCCAAAAGCCGTAGCTCTGGTCTTCGGTGGCGTTTTGGTGTAATTATTGATTTGTGGAAATGAAGTATCTGGAATCAACACAAGGCTGCCGGCAGTAGTTTAAATTTTTGGCCGGGTCTCAGGGGTTGTACATGGATTTCGACAAATTAATAATGGCAAGAAAAGAAGAGATTCTGCAAATTGCTCGCAAACATGGCGCCAGGAATATTCGCCTGTTTGGGTCAGTCGCCCGTGGCCAGGCAAGTCAATCAAGTGATATCGACATACTTGTCGATGTGGGCGAGAATCCGTCCCCCTGGTTTCCAGGAGGACTCATTGCCGATCTCGAAGAATTACTGGGAACACCGGTCCATGTAGTCACAGTTGGAGCATTGCATTCGTACATTCGGGACAGCGTATTGCAAGAGGCGATTCCATTATGAAGGATGATCGGCTTTATCTGTTACACATCCTGGATTGCGTCAATCGCATTTTCGAGTTTACCAGTGACGGTAGGACAACGTTCCTGGATGATCTCAAAACCCAGGATGCTGTGTTGCG
>CAZGVM010000241.1:0-4167 GCA_964528855.1 uncultured Desulfomonile sp.
CGCTTCAAGGGCTTTCACAATCAACTGCTCAAGGGAGGCCCCGGAATTACCCAGTCCCTCAGCCATCTCCTTGACCATGTCTACCTGAATGCCGCCTGTGTCACGGCATACACCCATTTCAGACCTCCTGATTTAACTTACTCAATGACTCAGGACCAATTTAAATACCACAAAAGCGTGAAAATCATGAAAAAATAAATAAAACATAATATAACCGCATTTATAGTTTTTTTAGCTCTATTTTAACTTGACATTTTTAACGTAACCTACTATGTTTCGAAACACTTTAATACACAGGAAGCTCAATGACCCGGCTAGGCTGTGCGCTGTTAAAGACCAGAGCAAATTCCTTACCCCCCCAGTGAGGAGGTCTTCCATGTCCCGGAAATGTTCCGTTTGTGGCTCTATCGCAATCGTGACGGTCGCGCTTTTGATAACATGTATTGTAGAGCCGGTTCAAGCCTACAGGATTTGCACATTCAAGGGAACAGTCGTAGAAAACGGCTGGCGATCCATGACCGTAAAATCGAACGGTCAGTGCGCTGAAGTGAATGTAGGATGGCGAACAAAGTTTGTTCCTAACCGACGTCCGTGTCTTGGCGAGGATGTCGCTGTCGATTTCATCCTTGAGGATGGTTACATGAAGGCGACCAAGGTTGTCAGCCTGGCGCCGCCGCCTGCGTCCATGCAATGTTTTCCGCCTGCTCCACCGTCTGGCACGGTATGCAGGACAGCGACCGATGAGCCTGGCCCTGCCGGCCCTCCTGGCGCACTGGATTCATGCACGCCGCCCAAACCCATAGTTTCGACACGGCCTCCGGCCCATGTTTCTGACCCGTCATGGTCTCCGTCTGCTCCGTCTTCATCGACTACTCCCCCTCCCTCGAGTAAGCGACGGATATCTGCACGGTCAACGGGTCCAGAGGCCGCCCCTTCAGAGTCCGGTTCCGAGGGTGTCTCCAGCAGGCCATCAGGCGCTGCCACTCCTAGCGGCCCTAAAGTCCCCGGAGTTGCGCCTGGCGCCACCGGCGCCCCGAGTGTCCCACCCAGGAAGCCTGTTGGAAAGACTGCCACGGGTGAGAAAAAAGTGATTGCCAAGACATCCCCGGCAGACAAACCGGCTGCGCCCAAAGAAGAAATTGGCGAGTCTGCGCCCAAAGAAGAAAAAAGCTCCAAGACCCTTACCGGCGAAGTGGTGGCTTCCTCTCCGAAGAGCCTTTCACTGAGAGTGGCTGACGAGGCGGATGCGGCTGAGGTAGTCAACATCAGGGTCGGTCTCAAGACGAAGTTCATACCTTTCCGAAGACCGGCCGTAGGTGAAAAGGTCAAGATTGAGTACAGACAGTAGAACGGGGACAAGTTTGGATACACTGTCCAGGTTGTCCAGTAACAACCGCTAACGAAAGGCCTCCTCTCTCATTGGGGTAGCATCTGTAAAAAACGCTCCTGGTAAAAATCAGGAGCGTTTTTTATTTGTCAAGGGCCTAAAAAAACAGAAGTCTGATGTGAAACTAGTCTTTGGGAGGTTTGTTCAGATCCACTCTCAACCTGTCGAGGAACGAGTTGTACAAGGATTCTAGTTCGGTAGGGTTCTCTGACTGAGTCTGTTCATAGCCGACTAGAAAATAGTACATGGCCCGGTCAAAGAACAGCGTTGTCCTGTTGTTCAGGGCAACTATGGATCTTACATCGAAAGGCTGACCGGCAAAATTACTGTCCTGGAAAAACAGCCAGACATGCCTCTTGAGCAGGATGAAAACCCGTACCATTTCCGAGAAACTAAGACCATCCTCGCAGCAACGAATTCCCAACTTGACATATTTGTCGGCTATTGTCTCGACGCTTGTTCGTTTGTCTATGTTCACCGTAAATTCACTAAGGACAGTGTCAGCCAATTCTTTGAGCATTTCTTCAGCGAGCTGGTAATGAGAGAGGATCTCTCTTTTATGTAAAGTATCTTCCATAAAAAGGTCACGAATTTCCTCGTGAAACCTTTCTATAAATTTTGCAAATTCCATTTCAAAGGTCCGGGCTTCCATAATTTCCTCCTAAACCATAAACCCCTTGGATACATATTTTAAAATTCGTCAATCATGTCTGTGTCCGGATTTGTCGTGATTATGGTGAGGGCGCCCATGAGAATGTTCGTGACATTCGGCTCCCGAGCCTTCATGACAATGTTTATGACTGTGGCAGTGTCCGTGATCGTGACAATGCTCATGTGGCTGATCGTGCGAATGCTCATGGCGCCCGCATCCGGTTGCCGGAAGAGACTGCGTCAACTGATCCAGCGCCTTGCGAAATTCATCATTCGCCCTGTCTACATATTCTACTGCATTGCGGATCCTGTCTCCTATTGAGGTTAGGCCTATGGAGTCCAGAGAGTTGGAAACCTCGAGGTAACCTTTCAAATGCTCACAGTTGTGATTAATCCAGTGCTCCAGACGAATTCTCGCTTTTTGAGCTTCATCCATTTTGGAAAACCCCCAATAATTTTCTGTTCAAAAAGACACGGGTTGATAAACAATCAGGATTCGATACGGTTGTTGTTATGGACCAGCCTGAAGAAATTGCGCAACAGAGTCCTGCCTGCCGGCGCTTTTTGTTCGGGGCCCGCATTTTTGTCCCAGCCCCGTTCCGGGTGGAAGGCCATTCCGTAAACAAGGGCGCCTGGGATTGTGATCAACTGTATCTCAGAAAGGGCGCTTCTTGCAAGGTTCACAAAACGGGTAGGGATATTTTTGACCTCTTCTGTATGACTCTCCATCACAGCAAAGGTCGCCGGGTGGGCCGGCAGTCCTTCGAATATCCTGTCGTCTTCAATCGTTTCCACGGACACTGTCCCACGCTCAGCCACCGCCTCTTCAGGGTATGATTGAATATCTGAGCCGACAAAAGCAGGATCCATGAAATCGACCTCGGCGCCGAAGCTCATAGCCAGGAACTGGTGTCCCCCGCAAATTCCCAGAACCGGTACGGAATCGACGTCTATGGTCCTCGCCAACATTTCACTTACCGTGTCAAGCTGCGCTCTGGTCCTTCCCCTATATGCCCGCCAGGGCGTTCCTTGAGGACTGAGCAGGATGAAGTCATACGAGTTGAATTTATCTGACAGGAATTCCGTCCGGGAGAAATGAATATGATCCAGTCCAATGGAGATGGCCGAACCATGTGATACGCGTAAACCAAGATTGTCGCAGATCTGTGTTTTTAACTCCGACAGGCGCGAGGAGTCAGGCCGGCCGGATTCCAGATCGATCAGAAGGCCGCTTAGAAAATCATAGCCGTGTATCTTGGAATCTTCAGTCACTTTGATGAATTTATGGTTGGTGAGAGTTAATTACCAGGCGGCCCAACTGAAAACATGACCGGCTTTATGCCGACATCGGTTCAATTATATTCCCAGGACCCGTGGGGGTAACCCCATGTAGGGTACGGGCGTCGCAGCATGATTTTGTAGGTGTCCCCGTCTATGGCCCGGAAACGGCCCTGTATGCTCCAGTCAGGATAGAGAAAACCCTCGAATGTGTGCCCATCCTTGCTGCCAAATATGTAATTGCCCCTGATCTTGCCCTGTATATCAAACTTGGCCCTGCCGAAGAAATTGCCGCCTTCTACGATTCCGAATATATCCTCACCATTCTGATGCGTAATGTTTACGCTACCTTCGGCGCCAAAAATATTTCCTTTGGCGTTACCGACCCACATGCCACGTATATCGTTTCCAAACGCAGAGGCGCCTGAGAGGATAATCACAAAAACTGAAATCAATACATAAGTTAATTTGTTCATCTCATTGATACCTGGTCACATAGTATAACATACAATGCACAAAAAGTGTAGACCCCGGCGCATTTTATTGTCTTGCATCATCACTTTGCCAGGAACTCAAATCTGGTGTCGCTCATGTGGCATGATACCAATTATTCAAAATTTGAATATTCTATATTTGAATGTCTTGCGAGTTGTCAATATTATGGAGCTTGGCGGCGCACTGTTATCAGATGATCTGGACTTGCATAGAGCTAACTTTATAAAACGACTGTTGCACATGAGTCTCCTCAATTTGAGGTTCTCATGTCCGGCGGAAGCGATGGTTTCAATTATTTACATGTTTTCACAAATTGGAGTTATCTGGAACGAAATGGAAAGAGCAATCAAGAACTC
>CAZGVM010000242.1:0-4112 GCA_964528855.1 uncultured Desulfomonile sp.
AAATGGGCGGGAGCGAATGTCTGAAGAGGATGCTCAGAATCAACCCCGATGCCCGTATACTAATAGCCAGCGCCAGCGCTGAGAATGAAACTACATTACAAAGTCTGCTAAACGAAGCTAAAGGATTTGTTTCTAAGCCTTACGATATTCAAGACTTTCTGCAGTCTATTCGCAACATTCTGGACACGTAGGCTGAATCTTGGTTCGATCCTCTGCACTGCATGAATAGTAGGCTTACCACTTAACTTAACAGTCTCTCTGTACGGTACAGGAGGATGGGACCATTTACAGGTTTGCCGAATTGAGACAGGCCATAGAGTCTTTCAGGGGCCGGTGACACTGTGGGCTCCGAACAAAATATGGCATGTATCAAAGTTCTTTTTGAATGAAGCCAAAACGGAACACATTTTCCTCCGGATGCGTCCGTTCACGACGATTTTTCCGTGACAGTGTGAAATCAGCTATCGTTGGCCCCTGTGATGCCCTGACAAGTTCAGCCATCGTTAGTGGAGCCCCGTTTTCAGGTGAATTACTGACGAGATCATGTGCGGCATCACCAAAGATAAAGTCACGGATTACTTGACTCTCCAAGATCATACCACTCCGCAAGCGTATGCGCATGATCCGGATTAAGACTCCTGCTTGAATAGAGGAAGACCCTCCCTGTGGATGTCTTCACGCTGCGGATGTCATCAAGGTCGGGGACTACGGTAATGTGATCCAGAAAATGCCCTATCTGTTCCATGCTGAAATTAAGAGGATCATCAAGGAAGAACTCCAAAGAGACAGGACGGGGGTAAATCTCTGAGTTCTCTCTCACTATTTCTGCTATGAACATAGGATTGCTCTTTTTTACAATCAACGCAGCGTATCTTTCTGTCATGAACTGAGTCGAATAATACAGAGGTTGACCGTTGTCAGAAGTCATAAATGCGATTTCATTGTAATCGGAAGCCAGTTTATCCAGGGAAGCCGCCAGCAGTTCTCCAGGATTCGGAACGTCGGGATTTATATAACCGGACTCGACAGCCATTGCAAAAAGCTTCTCCCTTGGCACAAGCCGGCCCGATTTACTTTCTTCACGTATGGTTTCCGCCAGCATCTGGCATAGTTTCTCTAAATTTACCAAAACCAACTCCTTACCGCGCCAGTCCAGTTGCCGAGAGTTTGTCTGCTACGTCAGTCAATCCGAGTCTGTTATACGCTGAGCGGGTAGGGGAGCCTGTTTTCTCATCCCATCCCATTTCACGGTAATACATATCCTTGGCAAGCTCAATGTCATCTCTGTCCATGCGGTTGGTTCCGGGAGAAAAAGCGGACTTACCATTAGGATCTGTAAACACCCAGTCAGGCACGGTGTCATGCTGCGACCTCATGTCGATGGTTCCCATCGCGCGGATTGTAACAGCCCGATGAAGCGTAAAAATACGTTCCGCCACTTCATCCAATTCGGCACGGTTCATCCTGTCTCCAGTTGCAAGACTGTAAAGGACAGATTCTATTGAGTGATCTCCGCGATAATTCCTCTCCCTGAGGGGCGAGGCGATCCACGGTCCCATCCAGTTGCACAGAGACAGGCTGTCATGCAGTTCCTTGCGCAACAAGGACCACTTGGCCATTCTGGCCTTGTAGATGTTCATGGGAGAATATGCAGCCAGGGCGTCTACAGCGTCTTCAGAACCCCAGATCTCGCGGGCCAGTCGCTTCTGAACATGAATGGGTAGTCCGTTTCGAGTGAAATTGGAGTGAGAATGGCACTGTGCGTCACGGTTATATTGAGTGTTTATGATCACGCCGCATTGCCCACCATCCTCGTTTGAATGGTGTTTGGGATGGCCCATTTTCCAGTAGGCCAGTTTTTGATCCTGCTGCCAATCTTTTTCCGAAATTCCCCAGTGCTCCAGGTGATAGCCCGTTCCCAGGCCCAGCGCAGTGGCGAGTTCGCCTTCTTTGCGGGCTATTCTGGGAAGAAGATCAAAAAGAAAAGCTGGATCCCCCTTTTCATAGGTGTCCCATGAATAGCTCCGGAATTCGTCTGAACCGATTTTGTCCTTGATCACGCCAGTGTAATAGAGTTGCTTGAAATCGCGTTGAAGTTGTCCGTAATTCTCCCATACTCCGAAATCGTCGGCAAGGCTCATACCCACCATGCAGGCTTCAATTGCGGTTTGACCTCGCGGGCCGTCTGGAAAGCTCTTGAAGAACTCTCTTCCCAAGACTAATCCGGAACAGGTATTTTGTCCAATTTCGGAGATGCCGTATTTCGAGGAAACCGATGGAACTTTAATCATGGTATGACAACGTATCGGACATGCTGTACAACCATTACCCCTGACAGTAAATTGCCATGCCCTTTCCCCCAGAAAAAAGGCGGCCATGTTGGTGCGATAGGCGATTCTGTTCAGGTCATGAGGATCACATGATCCTGTGTCGATTTCAGGTGAGGCAGATCCCCATTTTCTGCCCTTAGAGGCTAACCAGCGTGAGGGGCCGTAAAACTCAGCCCACGGCTGAGGAGAGTTGGGAACTACGTGCTGGTTGTTTGCGCCCAAGAGGGAAAGGTGCATTTTTACAGCTTTCTCCCAATCCTCCTTATTGCCAGCGATCCTGACGCTTCCAGTTCCGAGCACTCCGATGGCCTTGAGGTTTTTCGAGCCCATTACGGCCCCGACGCCACCGGCGGAGTGAGAATACGAGTTGATGACGACTGCCATGGGAACCAGATTTTCCCCAGCCTGACCGATAGCCGCCACACTCGCACGTGAACCCATCTGTCTGATTATTTCCGATGAAGAGCGCCTTATTCCCTGGCCCCAAAGCATTTTGGCGTCGCGAATACTGACCTTGGAATCGACTATCTCCAGCCATACCGGTCTATCAGACTTGCCCTGGATTATTATTGCGTCGAATCCGGCGTATTTCAGCTCGGCGGCAAAATACCCGCCCATATGACCCGAAGCAACTAAAGCCTGTGGCCAGCATGTAGGCCACAATGTGGTTATCGCCGTCCTCCCGTTACAGGGAGCCCCCGTTCCGGCCAACGGGCCCACTCCAAAGACTATCCTGTTATCGGGATCGAATGGTTTAACGCCAGAGGCCACCTCATCCCAGAAAACCTTGTAACCTATGCCAGTGCCACCAAGGTAATCCTTGTATTGATCTACCGTGTCTTCTGTCCAAATCTTTCCTGAAGACAGGTCAACACGAAGAATCTTGCCTGCCCAACCTCCGAACTTGGCCATTGTTTTATCCTCCAGCTCACTTTTTATGGCAATCGTTGCAACTCAGCGCTTTCGCCGGAGAGACAACAGCAGTTATTGCCATACGGGGCGGAGTTGTCCTGGAGAGGTCACGCCATGAGACGTAAGTAAGCGCCTCAGCAGGACAGGCTGCCACACATTTTGGATTGCCGCCACACAGAAAACACTTTGTGGCTTTTTCCGTCTCCGGATCAAATGACATCATGTCCCATGGGCAGGCCCTTAAACACATCTTGCAACCGATGCACTTTTTAGGATCTACTACCCGGACATTGGTTGAGTCCGCCATAACTATTGCGTCATTCGGGCAGGCGTTGGCGCATGGAACTGGATGAGGGCATTGTTTGCAAATGTCTTGCGTTATTAGTCCGTGAACCCACGTTCCACCGTTCGGGCCAAGATTAATGTTGCGACTGACTTTTATACGGGAAATGCTCGGCGAAGCCTTGCCATCATTGAATTCGGAACAGGCCAGTTCGCAGCGCAGGCATCCCACGCATTTCGAAGGGTCTCCGATTATGAGACCATTGGCCTGCTCGGTTATGATCAAAGGGGTGTCACCGGAAGCCCATGCCGGAAGAGAACACAGGAGTGAGACCATAAGTCCACCGGAAATCAGAAAATCGCGACGAGAAAAAGAGGCGTCAGTTGATTGATCCTGTTTTAGATTCTGTTCGTCAAGGCCTTCATTAATCACCGAATTCATCTGCCATCTCCCGTAAAAAGGCGATGTCCTGGTTCGTCTCAACCAGAACTTGACCGCGGTTACAGTTTCCAGTGGAGCCGGACCGACATGAGATACCCACGAGCAAAGCCTTTATTGCCATCATCCGAACGTGACTCCTGAGAGAT
>CAZGVM010000243.1:0-3396 GCA_964528855.1 uncultured Desulfomonile sp.
ACTTTCCGGTAGCGCGCCACAATTGACCTTGATGAAGGAAGATGAGGATCTGGGACTATTGAAATGAATAGCGTGTGCAACCAACTCCTTGCCTGTGCCACTCTCGCCCCTTATCAGCACGGTAGCGTCACTTCCGGAAACCTGGGCGATAAGATCATAGACCACCTGCATGGTTTTGGACTTGCCTACTATGTTCGAGGGCCTGAAACGTTCCTTCAACTGTCTCTGGAGCCTGAAATTTTCCTCCAGCAGGCGATGACGCTCCTCTTGAGCGGATCGCCTTAATCTGACAGCTTGAGATATCATGGAGGCAATTATCGAAAGCAGTCTGACATCCTCCTCAAATGATACCCCCTCCTCGAACAAACGGTCAGCGCTTAGCGCTCCGATGACTTCATTGCCGAGTTTTATTGGAACACAGATGAAGGACACGTCTTTTTTGTCCATGTCGCGTCTGGCCCTGGTTCTGTCCAGGAACATGGGCTCTTCAGAAATATGGGGAACGGCCGCCGGCTCTCCTGATGCAATCACCTTGCCGGTTACACCTTCTCCTGGCCTGTAACGACCGCGCTCTTTCTGGGCTTCAGACAAACCGTGGGCCGCTTCAATCATTATTTCCCCGGACTCACGATTAAGAAGAGTAATTGTTCCCCTCTCCATACCCATGTGACTCGACATGGCCTCCAGAACAGGCTTTACAACTTCACCCAGATCCATGCTCTCGTCGAGAACCTGACTAATTTCAAACAAGAGTAGAAGCTCTTGAACCTCTCTTTTAACCAAAGATTTTGACCTGGAACTATCCATGACTTACACCAGCCAATGTGTTTGAAGCGACACTAACCCTTACTACTTACAAAAGCTACCAAATAGTAAGATACCCCAATCTATTTGTCAAAATGCTTTTCTATTAAAGTTTACTTTCTAACAGAACAAAAAATTTTATTGGTGGAATGACGCAAAATCAAATAATGACACTCAAAAAAACTCTTATCTCAGGGAAAGTAATTATTTTTTTAGTGTCCTAGTTATTGAGGCTAAACGGGATTGTTCTAAATGAAAAAATCCTGACTTGTATTCTTTTTATGTCATCTTTGATTTCGAGCCAAAATTTGCTTAATCTTGATCCATTGCAAAATTTTTCAAAATAAGACTGTGTAGTTATGATATAATGTTAAGATAGATTCAGGGAAGAAGTCTGATGTTAATGACCAACAATAAAATGGGCGTGGCAATATTTTTACCCCTCTTGGTGTTTTTAATTGTTTGGCCTTCGATAAGCCGGGCGGAAAACCGTTCATCGACAGAACAGTCTTTTATCGATGGGAAGGAGCTATATGATTCCGGGCGTCTGGAAGCGGCTCTACCTGTATGGAAACCGATTGTGAACGATGATCTCTATGGGCCGGTCGTTTACCTGCTGATCGCGTCAAAACACATGTCATCTAGGCAGTATTCGATGGCGGAGTCTTCTATCAATGAATTTCTCAAGGTTCATCCCTCCACTCCATATCGGGAGATGGCTCTGATGATTCTGATTGAGGCACAGGTAGAACAGGGGAAGAAGGACGTAGCCAAAACTATCCTGAGCCAACTGGAGAAAGCGGATGAGTTTGAAAAACCCGGATTACACCACAAGTTGGCCGGTCTGGATTTGAAGTTGGGCAACTATGAAGCGGCGGCCAGGCGCCTGCGCAAACTGAGTGTGGATTATCCAGCGTCTGTGGAGGGATTGAGCGCCTGGGAGCAACTTTCAGATTTGGCCTCACAACACAAAATACCCAGTGTCAAGTTAACGGAGTCAGAAGAACAAATAAGGGCGGAAAAGCTGTTTCAGGCAGGGAAATTTGATCTCGCGGCTGAATCTTACAAACGTTTGCATCTGGCAAAGCCGGATGAAAAAACTATCAAGTTTAAACTAGCGCGTAGTCTGTACAAGAACAGGGATAATCAGGAGGCCATTAAAATGGCCAACAGTTTCCTGAATTCCAAACTTATACCGGAAGAACAGGCTGAAGCCAATTATCTACTGAGTCTGATTTACTGGCGGATGGACAGGGAGAAAGAATTTGAGGCTTCCTGCAAGAAAGTTCTGGAGAAAGGCTCATCCAGGTTTAAAAGACGGGTGAACGCTAATCTCGCTGCTCATTATTTCGAGAGAGGCGCTCTGCCCAAGGCGGAGATTTACTACAAAAAACTGTTGTCCGAGACTGCTGATTCCGTGGTAAAGGCTGACATCAAATGGAAGCTGGCCTGGATAAAATACAGAACGCAGCATTTCAAGGAAGCGGCCGTGCTTTTTGCCGAGTCCAGAAAATTATCGACAAACGGAAAACTGGTAAATCCATCCAAGTACTGGGAGGCCAGGTCACTTGCCCAAGGCGGCTCTAATGCTGCGGCGCAAACCCTGTTTCGCGAACTCTTGCCGGCCAGGAGAAACGACTATTACGCTATTGAAGCTGCAAAGATCCTTGGAGTCAACGATATTCCAGTCAGACATGCATCAGCGTCCAGAAACATTTCTGGCGACATGCAATTAACTTCAAACCAGCAAAATATCAAAGAAGTGAAAAGCGCTATAGCTCTTCTGGAAAAAGATCTTCCTGAATTTGCGCTCGCAAATCTAAGAGCATTACCCAATACGGTTAGACAAACTCCGTCAATTGCCATACTTACGGCTACTGCAGCTCAAAATTCGGGTTTTTACGGATTGGCCAACGATGTTCTGTTTTCTCAGTTCGGAGCGCTTGTTGATGAACCACCGGACTCTTCCCCGCTGGGTTTCCTGAATCTCGCCTATCCTAAAGCCCATTTTCCTCACACCATCAGGCAGGCGGCAGTTCATGGGGTGGATCCCTATCTGGTATGGTCGATAATGCGCCAGGAGAGCAGGTATGACTCTGCGGCGGTTTCTCCGGCAGGGGCCATCGGATTGATGCAGGTGACTCCAGACACAGCCAGAAAGCTCAACAGTTTCAAACAGCGTGGCAATGCCCTGCTGATCGCCGATCTGCTGGACCCAAGGCTCAACATATCAACCGGGGTCGAAATTCTGGCCCAAAACATCAAGATGTTCGGCGGGAACCTGGTTGCCACTATCGCCGCGTACAATGCCGACCCCAAAAAAGTGCGGGATTGGATAAAGAGAAATGGAAAAATGAAACAGGATGAATTCATCGAGAACATTCCATTTCTGGAAACCAGGCTTTATGTAAAGAAAGTTCTCTCTAACCTGGCCACCTACAAGAGGATTCATACTCGCTCCGACATGGCTGAACGATGGTAGCGCCAATTCCAAAAAAATTATGTGATTATCCTAACAAGAGACTTTTTCCAGGCGGAAAAACACAATGACTACATCATTAATAAAAGAGGAAGAACAGGTTTTTGACTCTT
>CAZGVM010000243.1:3406-4112 GCA_964528855.1 uncultured Desulfomonile sp.
ACGGATGATGGTCGATACATGGTAAGGATTGGCAGGGAAATATGCTCCGTCATTGTACACGACGCCCCTTTTGTTGTGACGACTGTGGATCATCAGCCCGATGGCAGTGTCTGGATTAAACTGAGCGACGGGACCACAGAAGAATTAAAGCCCGATTGTTTGTGGATAGGAAATGACAACATCCCATACTCCAAGGTCAAGAATGGGGTTTTTCACGCCAGATTCAGCAGGGCAGCGTATTATCAACTGGCGCGTCATATCGTAATGGATGAAAAGGAAGGGAAATACTACCTTGGCACAGGAAACCGAAAATACGAAATCCCTGTCCGTTTGGAACAATGACTATAATTCGCGGGGAAAAGATGTCATGACATTAAGTGAGACAAACCTACCGAATTGAAGAAATATGGTCGCTCACTGACCGTCGCGTCTTGCAGATGGTGAATCGACAATTAATGTAACCGGACCATCGTTTGTGAGGTCTATCTGCATCAAGGCCCCAAAAACTCCATGTTGAACATCAAAACCTCTGGAACTGATTTCATTGAAGAGTTCCATATATAATGTTTCAGCGTCGCTGGATTTTGCAGAATCGGTGTAGGATGGTCTTTTGCCTTTTCTGCAGTCGCCGTACAAGGTGAATTGGGAAACCACGAGGATCTGGCCTCCGACATGGGCAATATCTAGGTTCATGCGGCCGTTGGTG
>CAZGVM010000244.1:0-4092 GCA_964528855.1 uncultured Desulfomonile sp.
TTTTTTTTTTTCGTCGCACTGTTTGATCAGGCTAACATAAACGTCATGAGCTATTGCGGCAGACGCAGCCAGCACCAAACCCGATACCACAGCCAGAATGGTTGCAAAAGCCACGGCGCATAAGAAAGCCAGGAGAGTGTCTCCAACTATAGGCGCAATCTGGTTTCCCAAAGCCTGAGCCAGTAACAAAGTTGCCAGATTGCCTCCGGGATCGGTGGAGAAAATGGTCTGAGGTCCAACATGCAGAGCCGCTCCGAAACCCAGGAGGGTAGTGAGAATATAAAAAGACCCTATTACGAACATCGCCACGATTACCGATTTACGAGCTTCCTTCGCCGTCGGTACTGTAAAAAAACGCATGAGTATGTGAGGCATACCGGCAGTCCCAAAAACAAGGGCCATCCCCAAAGAAACCTGGTCCAGTGGGTTTTTCAGAAATAGTCCCGGTTCCAGAAAACGTTGACCATAGTCGATTCCCGGCTGAGCTATCGGATGGTTTAGCAACGTAAACTGAACCCACTCCTTGATGCCGGAGTTGTTTGCTATGTCGGCAAAAAACTGGAGTGGGCTGAATCCGGCATGGGCGGCAGTAAGAATGCTCAGCGCCAGACCACCGGTCATGATCAAAAAGGCCTTGATTATTTGGACCCAGGTAGTGGCGATCATTCCACCAAACACAACATAAATGATCATTATGGCCCCTACCAGAATTATGGAAATCTTGAATGGCACCCCAAGCAGAAGTTCCATAAGTTTTCCCGCTCCAACCATTTGCGCTATAAGATAAAACGTCGATACCGTAACCGTTGAAATTGCGGCCATGGCCCTGACAGGAATGGGAAAGGATCTGAACGCCAGGATGTCGCCGATTGTATATCTACCTGAATTTCTGCAAGGTTCGGCAACTATCAATAGCAGGGTCACATATGCGACGAGCCATCCGACTGAATACAAAAATCCATCATAGCCGTACAAGGAAATCAGACCTGCTATTCCCATAAAAGATGCTGCCGACATGTAATCGCCGGCAAGGGCCCAACCGTTTTGAGCGCCGGAAATTGCAGAGCCTGCGACGTAGAAATCTGCAGACGTCTTTGTCCTGCCTGCCGCCCAGTAAACCACCATGAGCGTGATTCCGATGAATATCAGAAACATCGCAATGGTTATGGGTCTCACAATAGTCAGTATGGGATAGGGACTCTTGTTGGTAGCGAGTTGAGCCGATGGTAAGGACGTGCTCTGAGCCGGATTTGAAACCACGGTTATCCTGCCGTTCGTAACTGGACTATCGGCGATGGCGAAGCTTTGGATAAACACGCTGAACGCTATCACGCATGGGATAAGCCAATAGGCGCATGATTGCCTTCTCATCGGTTGCTACCCCCTCGGTAAATGTGAGGTTAGGCAAAAGCCATTTTTAAAGTAGAGACTGAGTTAACGTCAAACAGGTTAAGGTGGTGTCTTAGCCCTTCGCAAAATGCCACTTACAGCTATCTACGATTCCCCGTGCAATAGGAAAATACGGACATGTTACAAAGATAAAAGAGTGAGTTATATAGAATATGACAGGACCTTAATCCAGGTTTTATTACAAAGTCAAGAAGAACTTGTTCCAATAGATGGTAGGAATTAAGAGGGGCTTTTGGTTACAATCTCTCATTAGCCTTTGGAGTATGCGCTTGCCTCATTCATGAGATTCAAGAGTGCTTGTCCGTCATTTCTCAAGACGGAATCCACTAAGAGCGCATTCTGTTGCCTGAAACATTCCAGAACTTCCCTCGTGTATTTGTTGGCGATGGCCAAGTCCGCATATAGTTCAGAAGGCTGATCAAACTGGCTGCCCATAATGTCAACAAGTTTCTGAAACCATTCCCCGGTGATTTCTGCGTTCGCAGAGAGACCAAATCCTGTCCCCCTTAACGTTAACCCCAATGATGTGATCATCATGTGTCGAAGCGTCTGGACAACAGCCATCAATCTGTCGTGATTTTCCGGAGAAATAACATGAACACGAGCGCCTAGATTTTGAAGGAAGTCCGTAATCCTATCCACCCAGATGCTTGAACGTCCCGGACAAATGTAACATAACCGCCCCATGAAAGACTCTGCAGACGGTCCAAACATCGGGTGCGCTCCAATTACTTCGCAAGAGCTGTTTTCCAACATTTCATGAAGAGGTTCAGATTTAAGGGATGCAATGTCAATAAGCAGGCTGTCCGGTTTCAGTCTTGGTCCTACAATACGGGTCACAGTGTGAAAAGAGTTCACTGGTATGGCAAGCACAAGCACGTCACAAGTCTCTGCAAATTCTGACAGTTCATGGGATGAACTTCTGTCTATTCCCTTTACATTCAGGTCACAATGTTTTAGCTGTTTGAGCAACCATGAACCCATGCGTCCATGTGAACCCAAAATCCCTATCGAAGAGTTACATCCGCCATAAGAATTCAAGAGACATCTCCCGGTGGTAACAGTTAAAAATCAAATCCCATGAGAAGGGTCCATTTTTGGATAAGAGCCAAGTATTTTGATTTCTTCCACGTCATTTTTTAATGCTGTTAAGCAGTCACTCACATTTTGATCCATGATGTGACCTTCACAATCTACAAAAAAAGAATACTCCCACGGCCTTTCTTTGAGAGGTCTGGATTCTATTCTGACGAGATTGATGCCTCTTGTTGAAAAATGACTTAAAACCTTACACAGAGAACCTGACTTGTGCTTTGCCGTTAAATACAATGATGTTTTGTCCTCGCCAGTAGGCCTACATTCGGCTTTTCCGATTATGAGAAATCTGGTCGTGTTGTCGCTACGATCCTGAATGTTTTCAGCCAGGATGTTTAAATTGAATTCTGCGGCCGCGAGAAAAGACGCAATAGCTGCCGCTCCGCTTCCAACGGACGCTTTGCGGGCGGCCTCAGCTGTGCTGGAGCTATCCTGGATGTTTACTCCCTTCATGTTATTATTCAGCCATTTCCTACATTGATTGAGCCCCTGTGGATGGGAATAAACATTTTTGATGTCAGTCAAAGAAGTTTCACGGGACAATAGGAAATGTCTTATCGGGGCGAAAATCTCGCCCGATATTCTCAAATTCGAGGTAACAAAGCTGTCAAGGGTGGCGCTGACTCCTCCCTCAATCGAATTCTCAACGGGGACCACTCCAAAGCCTACCCTATCATTCTCTACTTCATGAAAAACATCCTGTATTGATGAAACAGCCACAAGCTCGGTCGAATGTCCGAATCTCTTCAATGTGACAAGATGACTAAAGGTAGTCTTTGGCCCCAGGAAAGCCACGTTTAGGGGTTTTTGCAATTCCCGGCAGGCTGAAATAATTTCCGAAAATATGTTATTGAGCGCATTTCTAGGCATGTGGCCTTCTGGAGCCTTAAAGATGCGTTTCATGATCTCTGACTCTCGTTCCGAGGAAAGTGTCCCAATCCCGGCTGAGCTTTTCTTACGGCCGATTTCCAGCGCCAGTGATGCGCGTTCGTTGAGCAATTCAATCAATTGGGCGTCAAGCTCGTCAATTCGCTTCCTCGAATTGCCGACATTGAGATCATGACAATTTTCGGTACCTTCGATTTCATCAACCGAACCAGAATGAGAAGTGACTACCATTAAAATGTCTCCGTGGTAAATTACTTTCAGTAACCTAAGAAAGCTTGTGCATAAAAGAGCCAATGATGCCCAAATCTTTCATGACACATTCAAAATCCGCAGGCGTTAGTGACTGGTCGCCATCGCACAGGGCGTTTTCTGGAGAGCAATGCACTTCCACCATTACACCGTCGGCTCCGACTGCCATGGCAGCTCTTGATCAAAGGTTTAACAAATCGTCTGAGACCGGTGGCATGACTGGGATCCACTATGACAGGCAAAATGTTCAGCTAACTGAATCATGAACACTTTCCGGAAAACCATAACAATGCCAACTTATAGGAATCAGAACCAAAACCGCAGATTGAGCCGGCGCTGACTCCGGCCAAGAGCGATGTCCTTCTAAAATCCTCTCTAGCGGCAGGATTTGAAATATGGACCTCGACCACAGGAACGGATATGCCTGAAACGGCGTCTCGAATGGCTACA
>CAZGVM010000245.1:0-4082 GCA_964528855.1 uncultured Desulfomonile sp.
CCTGATGCATTATTTGCTGGACCAGATATTCCCTGTTCACAAATGATTGAGCGTGAGCGTTTCTCTGTTGCCTGACCGTTTCCCGGGTTCGGAACAGGTCAAAGGCCCAGGTCAAGGTTCCCTGGATAGTCCATTCGTTAGTGCCCTCAGGGTCCAGGACATTCCAGTCATCATTAAAACGCTGTCCCTGCAACTGCACGTTTATGGTAGGCACTAACGAGGCCTGAGCTATTCTCACCTGGGCTTTCGCCTGATCAATAGATATGTTGGCCTTTCTTATCTCCGAGCGATTGGACACAGCTATCATGTAAATTTCCGGGCAGGTATATGGAGACGGCTCGTAACTTATTTGTTCATCGAGCTTGAGACAGGTGCTCTGGGGAAACGCCAACAGGAAGTTTAACTGCGCCTGCGCCGTTTCCAGGTCGGTGAATACCTTGCTCTTCTTCGCCTTGGAGCGCGCCAGGTTGGCCTCAGCCGCAGCAACATCCACCCTGAGAGCCTCCCCGTGTTTTAACAGCGCCTTGGCCCTCGACCGAAAGGCCGTCAATTCCCGGATGGACTCTTCTGTAACATCCAGAAGTCTCCTACCCAAGAGGATTTGATAAAAAGACTGGATGACGGATTTGGTAAGATCCCTGCGCATCGTTTCCATCTCAACCCCGGAAGCCACAGCATCCATTACGGCGTACTTGTAGGTGTTTCCCAGGCGGCCCGCGTCGTAAATGGGCTGCGTGATGGTCGCAGTCAAAGTCATCATCTTGTAGGGATCTATCCGGTAGGGGTAAAGCGGCTGTAGCGTCGGGTTGTTGGTCTGGCCTCGATAGGACCATCGGCTTGGGTGAACGCCGCCGAGAATACCGGCGTTGGAAGCTTGCCGGTATCGATTGATCTCAGAGTCGTACGTAATATTCAACTGGGGCAACAAATCAGAAAATGAGGCCCACTTGATGTTCTCCTTTTGCGCCATTGTCAACGCCTGGCTGCGCAGACTGAAATTTCTGACTATGGCCAACTGCACGGCGTCTCTAACCGATAGTTTCGCGTTGGCTTGATTTTCCACATCTATCGACGGGATGGCGGACGCCAACGTATCCAGCGGTGAAGACAAAGGCGTTCCCAAGGCCGGCGAGACGGACATCGTCAATAAAGACAAAGCCAGAATGTATCGAAACCTGGAAAACTTCATCAGGTTATCCTGCAACGCCCAGTTGAAAAACTTCTGCGCCTTAATACCAAAAATGCTATTAATAGTCAATATATTATGGCTTTTTATTAAAGTGTTTTATTGATTAATGCCGGGCCGTTTTGCGACTACGCCCAATGGTGTGCAGGCATTTTGCTGACATGTTGACTTGTGAGTTTCTTGTGGGAAATGAATGTGAAATGGCGCCCAGGGTAGTGAGCATGTCATATTTTACGGGTTTGTCGTCCTGAGTGTTTAAAGGATCTGACGTTTGGCAAGATCGGCAAAGACACCTTCTTTGGCCATCAGTTCGTCATAATTGCCCAACTCGGCCAGTTCACCGTCCACGATAACGCAGATTTTGTGGGCGTTCTTGATGGTGCTCAACCTGTGGGCAAGGACCAGCCTGGCGGCTTCCAGTTTTTCTATACTCTGGCTGACAAGCTCCTGACTTTCATTATCAAGTGCGCTGGTCGCCTCATCGAAGAATAAAATCCTCGGATGTCTTACAATCGCTCTGGCGATGAGCAGGCGTTGCCTCTGCCCACCTGAAAGGCCCTCTCCACCTTCCCCGATCACGGTGTTCATGCCCATTGGCATGTTCTTTATATCTTCTTCCAGTTGAGCCATCCTGGCGGCTTCCCATGCCTCGTTCAATGTGATGGGAGATGAGCCGACTATGTTCTCATAAATGCTTCCGGAGAAAAGAATTCCATTCTGAAGCACCACACCGATTTGTCTCCTGACGGCTTTTACATCGAGCTTCATCAAATCGCGGCCATCATATAGAATGGCACCGTTTTCCGGCTGTTCAAATCCAAGCAGTAACCGCAGCAGAGTGGATTTCCCTGTTCCGGACGGACCTACCAGCGCAACAAATTCCCTGGGCATGATCTCGAGGGAGAAATTTTTTATGATTAATGGCCCTGCAGGGTTATATCGAAATGAGACCTGGCTTATCTCTATATGCCCGGCCAGTTCTCCCGGATAGGACGCCGTTTGTTTAACCTCCGGCAAGGCCTGAAGGATGGGTTTTGTCCTCTCGTAAATGGGCTTGACCTGCATCATGGGAAACAGCGCATTCAGGGTGGAATATGCGCTTCCCAGAAAACCGGACAATGCGCTGACAAAGGCCATGAACTGGCCGGCGGGAATTGCGTGCAAGGACTTGTCTGAACTGAAGAATGTCCAGGTAAATATCACAAATGTTCCGGCCAGTGTCAGTGAACTCACCGAAACACCAAGCACGACTCCCACCATACCCGACTTGTAGGCAAGCTCTTTCTGTCTTGAGAACATTCTGGCCCAAAGATTGAATATTCTCTTCTCAGCAGCGCTTATCCTCAGCTTGGCCATACCGTTTATGACCTGGAGATTGAACGCTTGAATCTTGCCTATCAGATTGTATAGAGGCCGCTGGTATTTCAGTTGGAGCAGGAGACAAATTGCCGGGAGTATGAGGGATATCACGGTCAAGACCAGGCCTACCAAGGCCAGTTCAATGCTGTAATAGAAAAGAAGCCCTACCTGAAATACGGAAAAAAAAGCTGTCATTAGGGTAGACATGGCCTGATTGGAAATCAGTTGCTGCATCTGATCGATTCCGAGAGTCCTGTTGGCAAGATCTCCGGCTGGGTATTGCCTGAAAAAGGTTACCGGAAGGGCCAGGAGACGGTCCCAGACTGCGGACTGAACGACAAAACTGGACTTGCCCCCAATTCGAAGGATGGCAAGCGCCTGTCCAAACTGAAAAAGCATTACGCAGACGGCTGCCACAAACAGGGCGGCAGAGAGGCCGATCAACTGGGAGCGATCCTCTCCGGGTATTATGTCATCGATCAGAATACCGGTGGCTATCGGCGCCAACAAACCAAGGAGACCGATAAGTATGCCGAAACCGACGTTCCTCCAGATATCCGGAGCTAACCCCCTGACGGCAAATTCGGCCAGGTCCCAGGCGTTCAAGGGCTGCTCGGGGAAAGGAACCTGAAATGCGTAGGCCAGGGGTTTGATTTGGGAAGACAGTTCCTTGTCTATCCTGACCCTTGAGGAAACCTGCGGATCACAAAGAAGATATGAACCCGGTTTTAGACAAAGTATTGCAACAGGCCGATTGTCATCGGACATGAATCCGAGCAGTGATCCGTGATCCCTGTTCCACCAGTCGTTTACCAGAAGGACTTCCCGCACACGGACGCGCGAGGCTTCGCACAAATCTTTCAAAGGATCTCCCAAACCCTCCTGGTCATCCGGTCTTTGAGAGAATTTTATCCCGACATGCGCCCCGACGATCCGGCAGGCGTCCAGTAGTGGCCTGCCCTTGATCTCACTGAAGTCACGACGATCCTTTATTATGGTTGAACTCAGTGTTTCAAGCGCAGACTCAACCAGTCTCTTTTCCTGATCCTTTTCCTGGACCAGCATTCTTGTCTGTTCAGTAATTATCCTGTTGTACTGAAGCCTTACCAGGACAACTATGAGTGAATGTAAATCGGTCAGTATCCTTCGCAGTTCATCATCGCTTTCCATCAATTCAATGGTGGACATCGCCGAAACCGAAGACTTTTCGGCAGTGACCCATGATTTTACACTGAGTGGTAGCGCCTTGGCCCTCGAGAAGTCCTCCAGATCGGTCCTACCCATGAAACAGACCGATCCACCTGTCCCGCTGACCCAGGCCAGTCCATGACGAACCCCCAAAACCTCCCTGTCTGCGATTTCAGACGAGTAACCTGTTTTAATCTCCCTGAATAACACAGGTTTCTGGCCAATCCCCTGGCACAAACCCTCCAGCAAAGCTTTTACCCATTTTTCAAGGAGGTTCCCTATGGCCGATCTTTTGTCAGGATCCAGCGATAATTGACAAAAATCATCAAACCTCATCTCCAGCAATTCG
>CAZGVM010000246.1:0-4031 GCA_964528855.1 uncultured Desulfomonile sp.
GGGGAATGGAAAAACTCTTCACGAAACATCATGCATAGGCGCGGAATGTGAGTTGGGGAATGAAACCTATCGTAGCATACTGCGGCCCTGAGGCCCTTCAAACTTTGTTTTGGTGAGTGTAATGATCAGGGGAACATGGAATCCTGCTTTGGCGTCGGGCTAATCCACCGGTATTCGCCGGACACCCCTACCTTGTTGATCAGCCCCTGATCCACAGCCCTATCGAGCCAAACCATTAGCTGGGTTTCGCACACCCGCATCTCAATAGATAATTCGCCAATATTCCATGTCTTAGCCAGACTCAACAGTCTTAATTTCTCAAGGAACAGCTCGTAGAAAATGTCACGGGATGATGTCCCGGACAATGGCTCACAGTGCTGAAAAGTGTCCGAAGGAATCTCTGACGTCACAGGATTGTTGAGTTCACTAAGGTCAAGGTTTTCAAATCCGCCGGGCAAGATATGCGCTCCCTTGACCAATAAATCACGGCTTACCGAATGGTTCGAGGACTCCGGCCTGATCCATAGTGTAGACCAGCCATTGGCGAGATTTTGCATGGCGCACTCGTGAAGCGTTCCGTTGGCAGACAGGTTCGTGAGAATAATCACAGATTGGCTCGTGCAATGAATGAGTCTGTTTGCCATCCTCACAGAATCCTTGTCTGGGGCGGCTTCAGGGTCTGATGCAGACACCATCACAAGGTTACCGGAAGCAATGTGTTTTCGAAACCTTGCGTTCAGTGAAATTGACATTAGTTTACCGGAAGTGATCACCAGAGCCGGACCTTCGCTTTCCAGTGTTGCCCCGATGGCCCGTCCGCATTCTCCATCGATCATGGAAGAGCCTAATAGAATATCCTGTTCGGCGCATTTGCGTCCAATATCTTCTGCAAAACCTGTATCATCCTTTCTGCCAATGGCGTCACAGACTATACCTACCCCATATCTTCCCAGCAGGGACGACTGCCCTGAGCCGAAAAGCAGTAAAGGGGCCTCGTCCTTCAGTAACTGTTTAATTCTGGCAGGATAGGCCTCGTCATATTCCGTGCAAACCCACAGACCTGCCCTGTTCCGGCGTTCCATGGCCACCGCCATAGCTCCGGAGCGTTCAAGAAGAACCCTGATGCGAGCAGGCTCGAGATTTGAGTTTCCGTATTCCAGCAGAAGATTTTCTCCGCCGTCAGCAAGTAAATGGCGAGGCTCCAGATCATTAGACTGTAGCCACTGTCTCAACCCGTTCCACTCGCCACAATTCAGAGGAGGAAATTGGCTGTTTACCGGGGCTGCAAATCCAGCTGTGAGGAGAATGATTACTTGTGAGTTTTCTGAGCGTTTCATTTTCTTAAATTGCATTGTTGTCGGTAGTAAGCGCCACCGGCCACACCGGTCCGCTTCCTTGCCGGCGCAACAGGACAGATACTACGGTAATTGTCCATCCGGAATGCACGAGATCGTCAATTAACAGAACCGGGCCGCTCTTTACGTTACTTACTTCAAAGGCCCCATCAAGATTGTGACACAGGTGGAAGCGGTTATGCTGAAAACTCTGCGGATCATTATTACTAACTTTGATCACTGACTCACTAAAAGGCAAGCCCAGTCCATTCGCCACTTTCCTGGCAAAGTCCGACACCAGCCGGGGGTTCCTGAGAGATGGAACACAAGTCACCCATGCTGGAGCCGGATCCATCACCCATCGTTTGGACACCATGTCAACCATAGCATCCACCAACTCATCGCGAAAAAGCTTCGCCCGCATATCTTCCAGCGCCATCTCACCCCATGCGATATCTCCAAGTCGGCAAAGTATGCGTCCCGTTTGAGGGGGCAGGTCTTTTTTCAGGTTACCTCTAAAACCATAAATCGGAAATGATCCTTGGGCCACCTGCTTTTTGGGGTGTAATTCAAACTCTGACAACTTAAGGAATCGTAGGGCTTCTTCGACAAGACGTGAAGGATAATCTTCCGGAATTAAGGGAGAGCCCGTGCAATTGGAGCACTTTCCACAGGGGACGGTAGCAGGATCGTCAAGTTTGGTCGCGAGAAATTGCATCTGGCAACCCTTGTGATTTATGTATTCCAGAACATCTTTCCACTCCGTTTCTCTCAAATTAGTGAGATGTCCGATTCTCTCCTGGTCAAGTCTGTAGTTGGTTGGGGTTCTGAACCAGAGCCTGTCTTTAAAGAAAACAGGAGACGGATCCTCCACTGACAGATATTTTAGGGCCTTGTCAATGGCGCCATAGCCAATGTTGGCTTTCTGTTCAATACCACGAATGTTGAGGCCGTCGCTATCCTCAAGCGCTTCCAGAATCAGGGAAACCTCCTGTTCGGTAGGAAAAGAGTTTTCCCTGAAGAATCTGTGAACCACATGGTCCTCTTTTCCCATCAAGAGAACGCCAAAAGACTTGTCAATCGATCGGCCTGCTCTTCCAACCTGCTGATAATATGAGATGATTGACTCAGGGGCCTGAAAGTGAATTACAAATCCCAGATCCGGTTTGTCATAGCCCATGCCCAATGCGACAGTCGCCACCAGCGCCTTGATCCTGTTTTTCAGGAGTTGGTCCTCCAGGAATTCTCTATAATCCGCAGTGCTCTCGAAGGATTCTGAAGTTACTGACGAATGGTAGGTTTCTGCTTTAATGTTGTTTGTTACCAACCACTGAGTGACTCGCTCTGCATCTCTCTTGGTTAACGTGTAGATAATGCCGGTTCCCGGCAACTTCGGAACATGCTCGGCAAGCCATGCCAGACTAGCTGCCTGATCCGACAGACAAAGCGTTTGAAGATGAATCGTTTCTCGCGTCAAAGCGCCGCGCTGGATTTCAACAGAGCCCAGTTGCTCTTTTAAATCATCCAGAACCCTGTTGTTTGCCGTGGCGGTAGTCCCAAGCACAGGCATGTTGGATGGGAGATAATGAAGGATGTGGATCAATCTCCGATAGTCTGGACGGAAATCATGCCCCCAATCTGAAATGCAGTGGGCCTCATCGATTACAAGCAGACCAACACGCTTTGAAACGGGTAGAAGAACCTCGTTCACGAAATCGTCATTGGCAAGCCGCTCAGGTGATATCAACAAGGTATCTGTCTGGTCGTTGAGGATGGTTTGAGTAAGCACAGGCCATTCTGATCGATTGGTGGAGTTAATTGACATTGCAGTGATACCTAATCTACGGGCAGCGTCAATCTGGTTTCGCATCAGGGCCAACAACGGAGAAATTATAAGGGTTGGCCCTCTGCCTTTGTCCCGAAGCAAGCGTGTGGCCAGGAAATAGACCCAACTTTTACCCCAACCCGTGCGTTGAACGCAGAGTATTCTCTTCTGCATATTAACGAGCCGGTCTATCACTTCCCATTGGCCGGGCCGAAACTCCGCCTCAGGGAACCCTAAAGACTCACGCAAAAGTGATAGAGCATAAGTTCTATCCGTTTTGTCGGCCATGTTTCCCCCCAGAAAAATTCTCAAATTTTTTTAAACAGTTGATCTTACGTTCAGGACGCAGCGCAAAAGGCGTCTGCAATATATCACGTCCCAGAGTAAACCACCATTAAAATGTCATGGACCCGGACATCCCTATCCCATACATTGTGCGTCCTCCGGGGAAAACAATACTCCAAAGCCCCTTCAATAAAAAACCCCCGGTTCGATAACCAGAATTTATTGCCAGGTTCATTAAAACCTGATCCAGGCTTGGGCTATCGGCCGATATAACATCCGGATCAGCCTTCAGATCAAGATCTATGCCGACAATTTGTGGGAGGGAGCGTAACATGAGTGTTTCGAGTCGTCTGATGTGTTCGTTGATTTTTATTCTGCCGCGCTCCACCGGGCTTCAACAAGCTCCTCCAGTTTTGCCGCCAGTGGCAGTCCATCTCAACCGCTGGAGGCACGAAGAGTTTTGTAGCCAGCTTTTTTAAGGATTTTACACGTCGCTGCCAGAAGAACGGGATTGTCTTCTATTACAAGAACCACTGGCTCTAAGCTCATTTTCATGTTCATGGGGTGACTCATCATCTGTTCCTTGC
>CAZGVM010000247.1:0-4022 GCA_964528855.1 uncultured Desulfomonile sp.
AACAGTCTGTGATCTCTCAACTTATCTTATCGAACATGGCCGCCTTTCCGTTTTATGGACTTTGTTACCGTGGAGATTTTTCCTTTAATAATGGAATTGATTCCACAGTTACAGAACCAGCTTTTGGACAGACTGAGGCAACATTTAATCCCCCAGGGCCCATCTAATTGTTTATATTGATATTCTATTCAGCAACAAACATGGCTGCGCTTTGGCACGATTTTCGCTTTGACTATGGACGGACGACAAATCCATCAAGCCGGCAACGGCTAATCTCCAGAGAGGTGAGTGAAAATGGCCAAAATAGCTAAATCTACCGATTCCAGCAGCCTTGCCGAGGTTGTGGACAGGATTTTGGACAAAGGTATCGTGATCGATGCCTGGGCCAAAGTTTCATTGGTTGGTATTGAGCTGCTCTCAGTTGAGGCAAGAATAGTAATCGCTTCCGTCGAAACCTATTTGAAGTATGCCGAAGCGATTGGTCTCACCGCTAGCGCCGCTGCCCCTGCCTAATTCGAGAGTATCACCCGGAATAATAACAGGGGCCTTATCAGGCCCCTACAATTTGGGGTCAATTGTACGTCGCTCCATAGATGGTCAAGACGTTTTTGACATTTCTTTCCGGGCCTAACCACGATCAGGAGTTGACATGGGCAACATCACCAAAGACATGGAAAGATTGTGTGATGAGATTCAGATTTCCCGGGCCTCCCGAGCCTCCATGAAGACGGCAATAGCCAACAGCAACAAGGCTATAAAGAGCGAAGTCTCAAACATGCGTTCAGGTTTTTCCAAGAACCATGAAGCCATGGCCGTCGCATCCAGAAAAGGTAGAGAAAAGTTTTTTTCCGAGTTGAGGGACGATGTAACCAGCTTGTTGAAAACTTTTGACTCTTCTCTAGATGCCATGGCTACGGAATCCCGAAAAGACCGTCATGGTTTCATCGCGCATCTCAAAAAAGATGTAAAAACGGTTAGAGCAGACACTGCCAAGGATTTGGCCGGCGCCAGGAAAGCCTGGGCAAAGTTGTCAGGAGCAGGCAAGGGCAGGAAAAAGAATTTTTGAGAGACCGGACCTGTTTCCTGTCGGACAAACTCCCATCCCTTGGTCAATGTTTGGAATGGATTTCAGAAAACTGGTCGGCGCGTAGCGCATCGGCCAGTTAAATCATTTCAATCATTTTTTTGGTTCGATGCTTTTTTTATTGGTCGCGGATAACGGCAGTTGAACGGATATTCTTGTGCCTTTGTCTATTTGGCTGTCCACGAGGATCGCGCCATCCAGAGCCTTTGCCAGACCGTAAACAGTCGACAACCCGATTCCGCGCTCCTTGTCGTTCTTGGTGGTCCAATAAGGCTGAAATATTCGGATCAAGTCTTTCGGGTCCACCCCACATCCTTCATCAGTAACTTCAAGGACGGCTGAATTGTTCATGGTGTGAGCCGAGACACTGATCTTACCGCCATCTGGCATTGATTCGGCCGAGTTAGTCAACAGACACATCATCATGTTTCTGATTTCTTCAGCTCCTGCATTCACCATGCAATTTTTGCAAAGTCGCGTTTCGAAAATTATTTGACCCTTTGGATCCCATGCCCTTTTCCCAAGCTCACATTTAAATTGTTCCAAAGCCTGTTCAATCAGAGAGCACAAATTTACCAGGGAAGCTTTTCGTTTGACACACTTCCTCTTCCCCCCCGAAAAATCAAGTATATGCCTGACCCGATTGCCCTCTGCCTTGAGTTTTTCTATGACCTTGTTAAGGATAAGGTGGCTTTCGTAAGAAAAAGTAGACTGATCGTCCTCCAGAACAAATTGAACTCCACTTAGAAGCACCTGAATCGTGTTGTTGAAATCATGAGCCACTCTGCCCGCGTATTCTGCCAACACGCAAAGTTCTTCAGCATGAAAGCCCTTTGTGGAAAGACAGTGTTCCTGGAATTCTTTGGAAGATGGACACTGTGCGGGCGCATTAGTGGAACATTTTTCCCCGTATTTTGACTCATGAGCTTCCAATGGTAGCAACCTCATTCTCAAATGTTTCTATCGAACCTAGGCCCAGTCTCAAACGACAAAAAAGAACATTTGTGAAAGTGAAATTTAACACTGCTATTCAGCTATTCTAACATGCATGAATAGAATTGTCAGTTCGGAAGATCATTCGGAAAATCATGCTTCGATGATGTTTCGAGAGATTGCGAGTGTTTCAACAGCATTCAGGTGACGTTTTTTTTCTGGGATAATGAGTCGATAACCCTGAGCAGTTCTCTTATTTGTATTGGTTTGGAGACATAGTCATCCATTCCTGCTCTCAGGCAGTTTTCCCTGTCACCTTTCATGGCATGAGCAGTCATTGCAACTATGGGTGTGTAGTGACCTGTCCTTTCCTGATGATCCCGAATAAGACGGGTGGCCTCAAAACCGTCCATTTCCGGCATTTGCACATCCATCAGGATTAAATCGAATTCTCCTTCTTGAATGGCTTCAAAGGCTATTTTTCCGTTTTTTACCGCAACCACGTCGTGTCCAATCTTCTCCAGCATGATCTTCACCACTTTTTGATTGGTGGGATTATCTTCAGCCATCAATATTCTGAGTTTCCTCTCGGGTTGATATGATCCAAGGACAGGCTTCCTGATGAAACGCGAAACAGGCTGAGAGGATGAGCTGAGGACTGACAAGAGTTCTTTTAGCAGCTGCGATCTCTTGAGCGGTTTGATCAAATAGCCTGAAACAGCCAGTTCCTGACATTTGTTGCTGTCGAATCGGCGGTGGTCCGAGGTCATCATCAGTATTGCGCCTTCAAAGATTCCTCGAGTTTGCCTAATGGCTTTGACCAAGTCGAATCCGCTCATCCCGGGCATGTGAACATCCAGAAGAATGATGTCATACGGCTGTTTTCTGTGATGAGACTGTTGTAACAATTCGAGGGCTTCCTCCGAATTATTAGCTTGATGGGGTTCCATTTCCCATGATGAAAGAGTTTCAATCAGGATGACTCTGTTGATGGGATTGTCATCGACAACCAGAGCTTTCAGGCCACGGAGCCTGGCCATCTCCTCAGTCTCCCTGTGAATTCCGGTTTTTATGATTGAAGCCTGGGCAAAAGGAATCCTGAACGAGAACTTGCTTCCCTCTCCTGGACGGCTTTCTACCCATATCCTTCCTTCCATCAGTTCCACCAGACGAGAAACTATGGTCAGCCCCAAACCAGTCCCACCGTAACGACGGGAAGTCGATGCGTCAACCTGTTCGAAGGGCCTGAAAATATTTTCCACTTTCTCTGGTGGAATTCCAATTCCAGTATCCGAAACGGAAAATAGCAGAACGATTTTACTGTGACTTTCAGGAACCAACTCCAGACTGACAGTTATGAAACCTTTCTCGGTGAACTTTATGGCATTTCCCAAAAGATTCATGAGTATCTGTCTCAACCTGCCGGCGTCCCCTCTGACCATCTCAGGAACCTCGGGACGAACATGACAGGATATTTCTATCTCTTTCTCTCTCTGGGGCCTGAGCGCAAGCACTCCTACCGCTTCTTCCAGGCACTCCCTGATGTTGAAATCCGTGAAACTAAGTTCAAACTTGCCGGCTTCTATTTTCGAGAAATCCAGAATATCGTTAACTATCATCATCATGGCGTCAGCAGCGCCCATAACCGACTCAAGATAGTCTTTTTGCTCATCGTTCAGCTTTGTGTTCAACGCCAGTTCTGTCATTCCTATTATGCCGTTCATGGGAGTTCGTATCTCATGGCTCATGTTTGCCAGGAACTCACTCTTTGCGACACTGGCTGCAATCGCCTGCCCCCTGGCAAGGATCAATTCTGTGACGTCTATGAATGATTCAATTCCTCCCGTGATCTTGCCAGACTCGTCTCTGATAAGATCAGCGTTCTTTAGCACGCTCAAGATTGCGCCGTCCTTGTGAATCAATTTGCTTTGGGATCTATAAATCGGTCCGTCAATAGAAATGTCAAAAAGACCGCATTCGCTCCTGCAGGGATCATCACAAAAAG
>CAZGVM010000248.1:0-4019 GCA_964528855.1 uncultured Desulfomonile sp.
TGTGGAGCGAACCGGATACTCGCAAGAAACTTCTGGACGGCCTGGCGGAGAAAGGTTTCGGTAAGGACCAACTGGCCGAGATGCAGCGCATCATCGACGCTGAAAAGAGTGATCTTTTCGACGTGCTCGCGTATGTGGCCTACGCCCTCCCGCCTCTCACGCGGGGAGAACGTGCCGCAACGGCCAAAATTGGTATCAGCGGACAGTTTAATAGCAAACAACAGGCTTTTTTGGACTTCGTGCTCGTCCACTACGTGAGTGCAGGTGTGGAGGAACTTGACGGCGAAAAACTCGCGCCATTGCTGCGATTGAAATACCATGACTCGATCACCGACGCCGTAGCTGACCTCGGTCGCCCTGAGGTGATCAGACAGGTGTTCACTGGCTTCCAGAGATACCTGTATCAGCAAAAGACTGCCGCATGAACGACATCGATAAAAAGATAGCTTTAGGGCACTTCACCAGATGGCTAATGAGGAGTATGAACTTTCGAATTTCAGTTGATTTTCCTCCCAAACCGAAAAAGCTCGGTGGGAGAGAAAAAATACTTCATTGCAACCCTAACCTTTCGTTTCTCAGGCCAACAAGAAGAAGGTGGTCCCTAGATTTCAGGCTGCGAGATCGTAGTAAACACCTTGATAACTGCATGCTGTTACCGCTGTTTCGTGCTCATGGCAGCTTTCAATCTGTCTTGCTTTGCGACGTTGAATGTAATTGCAAAAGCTATAGAGCCGTCAAGATTATTCAAACCACAACACCGTCCTAATTCAGTTCTCAGCAAAGAAAGGCTTATAAATAGCAATGCCGGATCATGAGGACCACAAAACGGGGCAAACAGGGCAGTTGATGCAACCGAACGACATCATGAAATCGCGACATCCAGATCTATTCCCAGATACCCTTCAGATTTCTGACCCAATTATTGAACGTGGCTATCTCGAATATGAGCTGGATAGCATCACAAGCAAGAAGAAAGAATTGGCGTTCGAGGAATTTTGTCGAACTTTGGTACAAAGTGAAATTTGTCCAAACATTAAGCCTGTTAGCGGTCCAGTTGGTGGCGGTGACGGTAAGACAGATGCGGAGACTTACCCCGTCGCCGGTGCTCTGGCCGAAAGATGTTACTGGGGCGTTGCAAAACCCGCCCCCGCCGAGGAACGCTGGGCGTTTGCTTTCAGCGCGAAGAAAAAATGGAAGGAAAAACTCTATTCAGACGTGGAGAAAATTTTTACTCTTAAACGTGACTTTACAAAAGTGTTCTTCGTTACGAATCAGTTCGTTAAGGGTAACAAGCGGCAGGCGGCGGAGTCAGAACTGAGTAAAAAGTATGGGATGAGCGTTGAAGTGTTGGACCGTTCCTGGATAGTCAACACCGTATTAGAACATCACAGAGAAGATATTGCTATCAAGTCGCTGGATCTCCAGGCAAATTAGCGCGAGAAGCCTCGGCCGGGACCTGTCGACACGGGCCGCCGGAACGAGCTTGACGAATTACTGGATCGACTCAAAGCGCCCGAGCTTTATTGTGGGAATGACTATGCTCTAGCCGAAGATTATTTGGAAGCAGCTTTGCTAGCAAGAGGCCTAGGAAACCCGCGGTATGAAATAGACAGCTACTTTGCAAGAGCCAAGGAAATAGCAAGAATGGTTGGTGATCCAGGTCAAATAATACGGTGCGGCTATCATTATGCGTGGACGAGTTATTGGTGGTTTAATGACGTTCGAACATTGAACAATATATACTCTGAAATTGAACCCTTCTTGCAAGATGCTATGGATGCAGAGGATTGCGAGCTGTTTTCTAATCTCTGGACGTTGCTATACGGAGCCGAAAAGGGATGTCACTTAGGCAGCGGTGAAGCGCTCCTTACTGAAAGACGAGATCAAATTAGGAGTCGGCTAGATGAAATGGCAAATGATGAAACGCGGCCTAACAACGCTCTACACGCTGAGACGGTGCGATGCTTGCTTTACCTTGTCGATGCTTTGCACGATCAGAACCTCGCGCGCGAGTTGTTCAACAATCTCGAGCAATGCCTGAACCGATCCACCGATCTTCTGACCTATCCCCAAAAGAGGTTCATCGACAATCTCGTTGACATTGGAACTTCTATCGGAGATCTGCCGGGATATGATGAATTATTCGCAACCGCCTGTAAAATAACCCATGATCGGATAGGCGAGGCCGATGAAGGCCGACTGCTTTACGACCGCGGCATGCAGCTTCTGGATGGAGGGCGTTTTTCGGATGCCCTCAAGTATCTGGGGATGGCAAGAGTCAAACTCGCAAAGGAAGAGACACTCACGGACATGATAAGCACAGGCCTCGTGTGTGCTATCACTTATCGTGCGATGGGCTTGAATTGGGCGGCTCGCATGGAAGCAATCAATGCAGTAAATTGTTGCTTACGTTCTATTGAATCGGGGCACCTCTATGTTTGGCAAGCTTTATTAGGGGCCAGCCTCATGGGTTGGCTGGAATTGAAATTAGGAAGGATTTCGCCTTTTCTGTCTTGGTTCCGGCTAGCCCGGCAGATTTTGAAACAAGCTCAATCCTTACAGTACCAAACAGAGAGTCAAGAAAAGGATTTGGAATCTCAGGAGGGTGCGCTAGCGTGTTTTTTCCGAAACCTTGACGCCTCGGACATAACTGAGTTGCAGGCATTGCCTGAAGTACTGCTCCAGTTGGAAATGCCCCTAGCAGCAACTGCGCTGCTGTACGATCTTGGAGAGAAGGATACCGCCTCCACCAATTTACAGCGAATCTTGTCTCTTGAGCCCTCTGAGGTCGAGGAATTTTTTTCTCTCATGAAGAATCAGCCAGCGGCAGATGAAATGCCCCATCAGTTTACAGGGGAGACAAAGGCACGCTCCACCTACCAAACGTCGATAATGGGAGTCCAGTATGGCATCAGGTGCGATAATCATTTGGGAACGATAGCTTTTTCCGAAAACCTGTTAGGAGTAATTGAATCAGCGCTTGCGGTCGCAAATTGTGAAAATCTGGCCTTCATCGTAGATCGCGTCAATATCAACGTTAGCGTCGGTGACGGAGGCAGTAACCCGCCTCCTATGGAACTGTCCAGGCCACCATCACCTGAAGGATATGAATTCTTGTGGAGACCCGATGTCCTGGAGTGGATGAGGACAATAGATCGAAAGACGTTTTCTGAATATCTCATGAAGTTCTTGCTGAAGCTAATGATGGATATCACAATAGATCCGATTGAAGATCTTGAGCAGGAACTTAGCCGCTGGAACAATGAAGATGTGTTCAGTTTAGCACTGGGGACTTCTCCTACCGCTGTGGCTGTAACGAATCTAATTGGGGAGGATGGATATGACTTCAGGCTATGGAACGACTCTTCCGCTTCACAGTCGATTTGATGAAGCGAAGGCAATGGAACATGTTTCCAACCGATATCTCAAAATGCGCCATCAGATCAGTGAGCAGGTAGCCGCGCTGCAAAAGGATGAGACATTCCTGCGCGAATGCAGCAGCTTCTATAAAAGAGGATACCCCGATTGGATAATGCTTTCAGGTATTGTAGGTAGAATGCTCCAACTTCGGTCGCAGGAACTTGGTTTGAAAGCACTTAGTGTCGCCTCAAATCCAGCACTTCAACAAGAATTGCTAAATAGTCTTGTTGGACGCGTATATCCTGCAAGTTTTTTTTATGGGGATCATTTCAGTCAACAGGTTTCTGCCCATATCCTTAGTTCACTTCGTACTTATGGATTCACTTGTCGGCGCACTGATTTTAAGCCTGAAACGGTAGAAAAATTCTTGCGGGAGCGAATGCGACACTTCGAGTTTGACCTGAAGCACGAACAATTGTTCGGAGACCCGCCTGGTGAATGGCCCAACAATTGGGAGGCAACCGGTAAAGACTAATGAATGGGATCTTGGACATAATTGATCATTATGTGCTTGTATTTACGGTATTTGAAAATGCTCAGTGGCATGAGATCTCAATCTTTAATTCAAAGAGAGAAAGAACTGGTCTGAACAAATGCGA
>CAZGVM010000249.1:0-3985 GCA_964528855.1 uncultured Desulfomonile sp.
TATGTGGCGCGTATCTTCATGGCAAGAATCAGGAAGATCGACTGATGACTCACGAAATACTCAGGCCTGGCTTTGAACGTAGCGACGAGCGCGGAATTTTCAGGGAGATACTGAATTCCGGACATTGGGAGGCCATGAACTGGGCCCTGATGAATGAGGGTTCGGTCCTGGGCAATCATTATCACAAGAAAACCATAGTCTTTCTATATGTTGTCAGCGGTTCCGCCAGGATAAGAACCGTCAACATTAACAGTGGTGAAAGGGATGAGTTCATGGTTATGGAAGGGCAGGGGGTAATGTTGAAGACACTGGAATCCCATGCCATTGATTTCCTGGAAAAATCCCAGGTGGTCATGCTCAAATCGAACAGGTTTGACCCATCTGATCCTGACACGTTTCATCATACGGTTTGAAAAAACTTTCCGGGGCTGTTGCGGTTTTAGCAAGTGGAATCTTACGAATACGAAACATTATATGATCACGAGACATCTTACTGGTGGTTCAGAGGACTCCATTCCATCATTGTGGATACAATGAAGGGTCTGGGTCTGACACCTGATTCGAGAATTCTGGACGCCGGTTGCGGAACAGGCAGAAACCTTCAGATGCTCAACGAAAATATCACTACTGAAGGTTTCGGTTTCGATATAGCCGAAGCCGCATCTCCTTTCTGGCCTCGTCGAAACCTGGACAAGGTCTGTCTGGCCTCGGTCAACGAAGTTCCTTTTAAATCCGGTTACTTTGACGCAGTGGTTTCCGTCGATCTGCTGGAATGTGACGCAGTTGATGAATCGGCCGCTTTCGGAGAACTGTGCCGGGTTTTGAAGCCTAACGGTCTGATGGTTCTGGTCGTTCCCGCCTACGACTGGTTGATGTCGGAGGAACATCACAAAGCCGTAGGCGCCTCAAGGCGGTACAGCGCCGGTAAGCTCAAAGCCCTGGCGGCTCAGCAAACGACTCGTATCATAAAAACCACTCACATATTTGCTTCCATGTTGCCTCTGGTTGCCGCTTATCGTCTGCTGTTACCTTTTTTTAGAAAACCTTCCACAGACAGGCCCGTTTCTGAAATCAAGCCTATGAATCCCATTCTCGACGAGATTCTGTTCCAAACGGTCAAGTTCGAGGGGAAAATTATGCAAAAGATGAGCCTGCCTTTCGGAAGCTCAATAATGATGATCCTGGAAAAGGTTCAGTAAAAATGGAAAACAAAGCTTGGCAGTTGGGCGCTCCAGGGACTGTTATTTACGAGTTGTTCGACTCGCTCCGCAAAAATCTTAACAGGAAACTGGTCGCCTATTTGCTTGGCGCCAAGGGGGATTGCGGTTGTCTTACCGTCCTGGAGGCCGGTTCCGGACCTGCTTACGCATCTTCGCTTTTCTCCGCCAATCCCAGGGTTGACCTTGCTGTGGCCATAGATATAGATCATGAGGCGCTGGTTCAGGCCAGGAAAAGAGACCCCAACCTGTGCCTGGTCGTCGCCGACCTTAGAAGTCTGCCATTTAAAACCGGCTGCATCGAAATATCGTGGAACAGCAGCACATTGGAGCATCTGGATTGTCCGGATGACGCTCTGTGCGAAATGGAGAGAGTTACAGTCAAGGGTGGAACCGTTTTCGTCGGGGTTCCCAATTTATATGGTCCGCTTGGATTCCAGAAACTCATAGAAGACACCTCGGCCGGTAACTGGATAGGAAAAACATATAGCTGTTCTGAGTTGAAAGACATGATGGCAAGAGCGGAACTGAAGCCTAAAGATTCCATCAATTATTTTTTCCGATTCTTCGTTGGTGTGCTTGCGGAAAAATAGGCTTCCGTTGTCATGCGCAACTTTTGAGAAATGGTCCCATGCTTAATAACACTTTCTGTCACATTAAGGGGGTAGGTCAAAAGTCTGAAAAGAGGCTATGGGACTTGGGAGTCATGAACTGGGAGGATGTTCTCGACTCTGGAGGGAAAACTTCCTGCAGCCTGATTACCCCCACACTGATTGCCGGAGTCAAAGAGTCTGTATCAAATCTGGAGACACATAATGCCCGGTATTTCTCCAAAATGCTCTCTGCAACTGAGAACTGGAGGATTTTCTCGAGTTTTAGGCATAGTGTGGCTTACCTTGACATAGAAACCACAGGCATGGCGGGGTCTCGTGAGGAGATTACAACTATTTCGGTTTTTGACGGCTCCGAAATTTATTATTACATCCGTGGTCAGAATCTGGACAGGTTTACCCGGGACATCGAACGATACAGATTATTGGTGACCTACAATGGCAAATGTTTCGATTTGCCTGTGATTCGAAGGCTCCTGAAGTCGCCGATGGATCAGGCGCACATCGATTTGCGCTATTTATTGCATAGTCTCGGTTATCGTGGAGGTCTGAAGGGTTGTGAAAAACAGCTCGGGATACACAGAGATGAACTGGATGGACTGGACGGCTATCTCGCCATTCTGCTGTGGCAGGACTATGTCAGGAACAGGAACAAAAAAGCGCTGGAAACATTGCTGGCATATAACATACTGGATGCGGTAAACCTGGAGCGTCTTATGGTCACCGCCTTCAACCTGAAGTTGCAGTCAACCCCTTTTGAACTCTCGCATACCATTTCAACCGATCTGATTGTGCCGGAAAACCCGTTCCATGCCGATATGGAAACAGTGGACAGGCTTAGAAGCAGATACCTGGCTTCTTTCCATTAACCCGCTCCCAAACGTGCCCTCCTTGCGGCGTCATCCCTTTTTAAGAGCCCATCTTAGTCTCAGGGAATTGGACACCACCGATACTGAACTCATGGCCATGGCGGCTGCGGCGAACACAGGATTTAACAATATGCCGAAAGCCGGATATAAAACACCCGCAGCCACAGGGATGCCTATCACGTTATAAAAGAAAGCCCAGAACAGGTTTTGTCTGATCACTCTCATTGTCCGAAGTGAAAGCTTTATAGAGGAAGCCACCAGCCGAACATCGCTTTTCATCAAAGTGATATCTGAAGCCTCCATTGCGATGTCAGCGCCTGCTCCGACAGCTATGCCTATATCCGCGGCAGTCAATGCAGGGGCGTCGTTTATTCCGTCGCCTACCATTGCCACCACTCGACCCTCCGTCTGAAGCTTTCTGATTTCCTCCGCCTTTTCACCCGGAAGAACCTCCGCAAGGACATAGTCGATGCCGATCATGTCAGCAGTGGACTGAGCAGTCTGACGATTGTCCCCTGTTATCATTCCTATCTTGAGTCCCATTCCCTTTAGTTCGGCGATTGCCTCTGCGGCTTCATCGCGCGGTGTATCCGATATGGATATCAATCCTGCCGGCTGCCCGCCGACTGCCACAAATACGCAAGTCCTTCCCAGTTCGGCCTCATCACCGGCCTTGAGTCGCAGTTCATCGACATTAACTCCCAGCGAATGCATGAAACTTGCCGTCCCGACCGACAGATCCACACCTGAAAGAACGGCTTTTGCGCCTTTGCCTGCTACCGCTTCAAACTTATCTACATCTTTGGGGTTTATGGCTCTGGATTGAGTCTCTCTGATGATGGCGCCCGCCAACGGGTGCTCAGACCGGGCTTCTATGGACGCCGCAGCTTCGAGGATTTTCTCAGGCGAGTATCCGGGGCAAGCGATGATGTTGGTAACCTGTGGGCTACCCTTGGTCAATGTGCCGGTCTTGTCGAATATGATGGTATCAAGTTTGTAAGCCTTCTCCAGTATTTCCCCGCCCTTGATCAGAATCCCTTTTTCAGCGCCCGCCCCTGTGCCGACCATCACCGCCGTGGGGGTAGCCAATCCCATGGCGCACGGGCAGGCTATGATGAGGACCGAAACAAAATTCAGTAAAGCCATCGGAAAACTCGATTGTGGCACTAAAAAATACCACACAATGAAGGTGGCAACCGCTATGGCAATTACCACCGGCGCAAAGACTGAAGAAATCCTGTCCGCAAGCCGCTGAATCGGGGCCTTGGATCCCTGGGCGTCCTCAACC
>CAZGVM010000250.1:0-3935 GCA_964528855.1 uncultured Desulfomonile sp.
TCGTCGAGTCAAGGAATTGAATTCTCTTGCAAGGATCCAGAAACAGAAATCCGGCAAAAAGAACGCAAAACGGTCATTTTTGATCTGGAAACCCAGAAACTTGCACAGGATGTGGGAGGATGGAAGAATATATCAAAAATGCTTCTGTCTTTAGCCGTAACCTATTCAGTGCAAGACGGGTTCAGGACATTTACCGAAAAGAACGTGGAGGATTTGATTGAAAACCTGGTGTCAGCCGATCTGGTAGTCGGTTTTAACCATGTTTCTTTCGATTACAAGGTTTTGTCGGCATACACTCCGATGAACTTGAAAGACCTCAACAACCTGGACCTATTGTCAGATATCAAAAACAGGCTCGGTTTCAGGCTTAGTCTGATCATTTTGCTCAACACACCCTGGGTAAGAGAAAATCAGGTTCAGGCCTGGATGCGGCGCGTTGGTACAAACAGGGCAAGATGGATTTAATCGAAAAATATTGTCGAGATGATGTAAAATTAACCGGCGATCTTTACGAGTTCGGGAAGAATCATGGACATGTGTTGTACATGGACAAAGGTGACATATCCGAACTAAAAGTTGAATGGCCATAGTGTCTGGAACAGTATTGTTAATGAACACAGCCGACCTTAATTGATCCGGTCGGCCTCAACGAGGGGCTCCCTGGCGCTTTACAGATTCCTGGATTCTTTTTCTATTCGGTTTAATAACGACTTTAACGGATGACTTTATCACTTCGCCTGTATTAGAATATTACAGGGCTACACAAAAGTCTGCGCGACCACCCTTTGCAGCGGGCTACGATTATTCTGAACGGTAGGCCTAATGCTTGATTTCCTTAAAACTTCGAAATATTTTCTGGTAGTGTTTTTGGTGTTGTTAATTCTTTGTTTCGTCATTTTTTACCAAAAATACAAGAATGAAGTTCGTTTACTGGCGAAGGTGAACACGGAAAGCCTCAGCAATCAGTACAACGCAATGCTCAAGGCATACGGCTTGGTGGCGAACACGGTGTTCAGCGAGGTAATTGACAAACCGGATGTGTTGGAAACAATGAGCAAAGCCAGGAAAGCCGATGAGCTTGATCAGGCGGTTTACCGGGGGAAACTGTTCGCCCTGCTCAACGACTGCTTCCAACGCCTGGTCGATAAGGATTTCAGGCAATTCCATTTTCATTTTCCGGATGGGACCAGCTTTCTACGATTCAACAAGCCCTCTAAGTTTGGTGATAACCTTCTGGACATAAGACCTTCACTCAGAATTGTGAACATAAAGGAAAAACCCCTAGAAGGATTTGAAGAGGGAAGGGCGCACAGCGGTTTTCGTTATATCTTCCCATTGAGCTATGAAGGAAAACACATTGGGAGCGTAGAGCTTAGTGTAGCTTTCAATGCCTTTAAGGAAACCATGGAGAAGCTATATGCGCCGAACGAATATGCCTTCATGATCAAGCGCTCGTCTGTGGAAAATACCGTGTTTGAGGATGAGTCAAAATTTTACCGGACAAGTGATTTAAGCCCACTATATTTATATGAGACGATTGAGGGGGACACTCTTCTAGGCCGCGGCAGGTCAAAGATTAGCAACAACGTCAAAATAGCGCTCAACAAAAAGATTGTCGCTGAATGCGGGGATTTTCTGAAGGAAGGACAAACATTCAGCGTAGGGCTTAAGTTGGAGGGCAAAGAATACATTGCGACTTTCCTCCCTGTAAAAAACATCGGGGGAACGCAGGTAGCCTATTTGTTTTCCTACGTTGAAGATTCGGGTTTTCAGAACCTGTTTGATGATTTTCTCCAGAAGCTGATGGGATTTAGCCTCCTGATCATCTCTTGTCTTGTGGCGGTGTATTTTAATTACCGCTCAAGACGAATAGAAGAGTATCAGAAAAGGCAGATCGAAAATCACAATCGCCAGTTACGCAACATAACCGACAACATGGGGGAAGCTTTATACGTTATCGATAATAAAGGTAAAATCACTTTTGTTAATCCTGCTGGAGAACAGCTTTTAAATATGCCTTTCTACGAGATTCTCGGTGGGAGTCTCAAGGACTTGATGCTCATCTCTCCGGCTATAGACAAGTCTGTTGATATCAGGGGAATTTTTGAAGGTTCTGTCCCCGACATTACTCAATCCTTTGCCGGTGAGGTCGGGGTAAAAGCGCCAAAGAACGAATCTCTCCGGCATGTCGCATATATCTGTTCTCCGATAGTGACTGAAGGGGCTCTTCAGGGCGCCGTTATGCTCTTGCAGGACATTACCGGACGCAAGGCTGCTGAAGAGGCGCTCAGACTTAATGAAGTCCGTCTGAGACTGGTTGTGGACAATGCCGTCGAGGGTATCGTCACTCTGGACGCTTCAGGTGTCATTGAATCTTTCAATCCAGCAGCGGAATCGATATTTGGGTATTCATCAAATGACATAGTTGGGAAAAGTATTGAAACGCTCATTCCTCATTCAAAGGCCGGTAGAAATTCCACTTTCATCCAGATAATTCTCTCACATCATGGAGATGAGCCGGTAAAGCTGGAACGGGAGTTATTCGCGCTCAAGAAGGACGCTTCCATTTTTGCCGCCGAGGTTTCAGTCAGTGAGATGCGTATAGATGATCAGAGAAAGTTTATACTCATCATCCGGGATATTAGTGTCAGAAAACGTGCTGAAGCTGAGTTGATAGAGGCCAGGGAAAGAGCGGAGGCCGGGGCTCGAGCAAAAAGTGAATTTCTGGCGAATATGAGCCACGAGATCAGAACCCCCATGAACGGTATAATTGGGATGACACAACTGGCGCTCGAAACAGAACTTTCCGATGAACAAAGGGAATATCTCCTTACGGTGAAGTCGTCGTCTGAGGTTCTATTAAAGCTGATCAACGACATTCTTGATTTTTCGAAGATTGAAGCCGGCAAGCTTGAGATTGAATCCGTGGATTTCAGCGTCAGAGGAATCATTGGAGCCGCCGCCAGGGCTCTTGCGGTTCAAGCCGACGAGAAAGGTCTTGAACTGGTTTTTGACGTGGCGCATGACGTGCCCAGACAACTTCGTGGAGATCCGGTTAGATTAGTACAGGTCGTCAATAACCTGGTAAGCAATTCCATCAAATTCACTGAAAAAGGAGAGATTCTTGTCTCTGCCGAATTATTGGACCGAAATACCTCTGGAATTATTCTTCATTTTAGTGTTTCAGACACAGGGGTAGGTATTCCAAAAGACAAGACCGAGAAGATATTCATGCCTTTTGAACAGGCGGATACCACCACTACACGCCGTTACGGAGGGACAGGACTGGGCTTGACCATTTCCAGTCGCCTGGTTGAGTTGATGGGAGGGGTGATTTGGGCTCACAGCGATGAGGGTGTCGGAAGTGTTTTTCATTTCACTATGGAATTTAAGCCACCGTCTGAGCCGCCGATGGAAACAGCAACGATTGATTTGTCAAGGATTCAGGGGAAAAAGGTTTTGATTGTCGATGACAATGCGACAAACAGGAAAATCCTCGCAGAACAACTCAAACACCGCAATATGAATCCTGAGCTTGCCGCCAGTGCAGAAGAAGCTATTCGAAAGCTCCCCAACGCGGCAAAGTCAGGGCAGCCGTTTGATCTGGCTGTTTTGGACGGAATGATGCCCGTAATGGATGGTTTTGAACTGGCGCGACGTATAAAGGCTGCCCCTGAATTGTTCAAGACGAGTCTGGTCATGTTGACCTCGGCAAGTCAGATGGGAGATTTGGCAAAATGTAAGTCTCTAGGCATTGAGGCTTATTTGACAAAGCCAGCTCAGGAGTCTGAACTACAGGAGGCTTTAGCCAAAGCGCTCGATTCTGTCGGCCGTCAACCCAGAAAGATTCTATCCCGGGGCGATCAGGGAAGACAAGGACCGGACAGGGCAAGGATCCTGCTGGCTGAAGACAACGTAGTAAATGCGATGTTGGC
>CAZGVM010000251.1:0-3919 GCA_964528855.1 uncultured Desulfomonile sp.
CGACTCGAGAAGCCCTGAATGTGAAGGACCCGCTCCTGTTAACCGTCGCGCCGAATACCTCATCTCCCACACCCTTGTTCACCGGCATGCTTTCACCTGTAAGCATCGACTCATCCATGGCTGAGTCCCCGGAGACTATTACCCCGTCAGTGGGAATCTTTTCCCCGGGCTTTACAAGGATTATGTTGCCCACATTCAGAAATTCTACCGGAACTTCTTCGGTCGATCCGCCCCTGACGATAGTAGCCGTTTTGGGCCTTAATCCGGCGAGCTTCTTGATTGCCATAGACGTCCTGGATTTTGCTCTTGCTTCCAGAAAGCGTCCCAGTACGATCAATGTGACTATCATGGATGCGCCGTCATAATAAAGATGAGGCATGGAATGGGTGTCTGCGAAGAAATCCGGTCTGAACGTTGCGAACACGGAATAAAGATAGGCCGACATTGAACCCATGGCTACCAGCGTGTTCATGTCGGATGTTTTTTGTTTGAGCGCCTTGTAGGCCCCTGTCAAAAAACTGGCGCCAACCCAGAAAACGACTGGTGTCGTCAGGACAAGCTGCACAAACGCAACCAGGAAAAAATTTGAGTGCCCGTGAGTGAAAATCATTGGCAACATGGCCACCAGGTGTACGAGAATGCTCAATACGGCGCCAACAAGCAGTTTGAGTTTCAGATCTCTTGATTCAAGCTCTCTGAGTTTTTCTGCCGGGTCTGATGAATCAATATCGACTATTCCGAGGTAATTATATCCGGCATCCTCCAACGCCTCTTTGACATTTTGTAAATCAAGGCGGCTTGAGCCGTCTGATGTCACTGAGACCTTGGAAGACGCCAGGTTTACCTCAGCGTTGGCAACCCCCTTCATTGATTTGAGTACGTTTTCCACACGCCTAACACAAGCCGCGCAGTTCATTCCCCCGACTGAAATGATAGTTTTGGCAGGTTTGGCGCTATCGGCGGATTCAATCCCTATGACCTCGTAACCCAGGTCTGAAACCTTTTCTTTAAGATGTTCCAGACTGGTGACGGAACTGTCGTAATCGACCATTGCTTTATGAGTCGCAAAATTCACAGTAGCCTGACTCACCCCATCAAGTGAAACCAAGCCCGTTTCAACCCGCCTCACGCACGCCGCGCAACTCATTCCCCGGACATGTAGAGTAACTTTAGCCAATCTCAAAACCAGCTTTCTCTATCTTTTGACGCACGTCATTCATGTCTAAGGGCGAATCATGTGAAAATGAGGCTTCACCTTTTCCAAGATCGATTTTGATGTTGGACACCCCTGTCAGTGAATTGAGCGTTTTTGTGACCGACGTGACGCAATGTTGGCAAGACATGCCTTTGATTTTTAGCGTTGATTCCATTTTTTGCCTCTCTGTGACTTTCTTGGCGTTGTTATGGCAGTTGTCTCTTCCAGCAAGCCAGGACTCCTTCCCGACCGAACATTAGCTGCACAAGTTCCCAACCCAGCGCCCCACGTTCGTTGAGTATTTCGACCAGCGCTCCGGGCTCTTCGGAGGGAACCTCGTCAATACGGCAGTCGCCCTTGTCAGTGCAGAAATAGACTACCCGGTTGAACGATTCTGAAGAATGCCTTGTAATATCATATTCATATCTAGTCATGGTCTTTCCTCATCCGGTTATTGTTCTAGCATAAATCAACTCTAGTACTATATTACTATGCTGTAGGAAAAACAAAAGGTTCAATATCGGTTAAATTATTTTCCGGATTGGGTCTCCAACAAATGTTGAAAGCCGGTTAAATGGTGTAAAATCCATAATGCATAGCAATTACTGAGGAGGTTACAAATGGATGCGTCCGCATTGAGGACTGGAAACCCGACTCTGGGGTCAGCGACTTTCGAAAAGGTGGCAGGGGTTGGCGCTGGAACAACTCCGATGACACTTCAGGGAACCATCAACAAAACTGGATTGCTGACCCTTATAGTGCTCGTGGCTGCAATGTTTTCATGGACAAAATTTTTCTCCAATCCCCAGGCGGGGGCTCAGGCAATCCAGGCTTACGCAGTCCTGGGCGCCATCGGGGGGTTCATCGTCGCTATGGTTACCGTTTTCAAGATGGAATGGTCGCCGGTGACGGCTCCGATATATGCCGTGCTTCAGGGTCTTTTTCTTGGAGGAATATCCGCCCTTGTAGAAACGCAGTATCCTGGAATAGCCATACAGGCGGTTGGACTCACTTTCGGAGTCATGATCGCCATGCTGGCCGCTTACAGTTCGGGATTGATTAAAGTGACTGAAAATCTGAAAATAGGGATTGTGTCCGCTACAGGGGCCATCGCGATTTATTATCTGTTGTCGATTGTCCTGGGCCTCTTCGGAATCCAGGCGCCCTTGATCAACGACAACGGGTGGATGGGCATTCTTTTTTCACTGTTAGTAGTTGGAATAGCGGCCTTCAATCTTGTGCTGGATTTTGATTTCATCGAAAACGGAGTTAAACAGGGGGCCCCTCATTTCATGGAATGGTATGCCGCTTTCGGGCTTCTTGTCACCCTTATATGGCTCTACATAGAAATATTACGGCTTTTATCCAAACTGAGGAGCCGGAATTAAGCCGCAGGAACCGGAAAGGCGGCTATGACGTTTAATAACCGTCAATGTCGGATATTCTGCAATTGACGGAAAATATTCAGTCTGACTGTTATCGTGGCCTAAAGGGATTTGATAAGTTTAACGGTCACTATGAATTCGGCTCCCTTGGCCCCTCTGCAAAGTGACAATGTCCCGCCTAAAGCGTCAGCCAACGCCTGGGCGCCAGCAAGGCCCAGGCCATGTCCCCGAACGGGGAAACCCTCGACCTTGTCACACTGAAAATACTGGTCAAAAATCTGTTGATGATAGTTTTCCGGAATGCCCGGACCGTCGTCCCTCACCGACACAGTCATCATATCTTCTGCAACGCTCAGTTTGAGGAAAACATTTTTGGTCTTGTACTTGAACGCGTTGGACAACAGGTTTGTAATAATGAGGCTGAATTTTGTCTCATCCGTGACCACAGGCTTCGAAAGATTGGCTTCGTCCGCCTCGAGATACACGTCATGAGATTTCAAGGTCGCCCGGAACCCCTCCAGATCACGTTCATCTTCGAGGGCGTCCGAGATTGACGGGTCTACAATATCAAACACCTCGACCAGCGCTTCGCGTAAAATATCGACTGGAAGGCATTCTGCATGGTTGACTATGCCGAGAGTGGCCATATCAACTTCAAGCATGCTGTTTGTGAGATGTCTCAGACGAACTGCGTTCCGCAGCAGGCGCTTGATGACCTTTTCCTGTTTTGCGTTCAAAACGCCGTATCTATCAGGTTTGTCGATTAATGATCTGGCTCCCGACTCTATTATGTTTATCGGGTTTTTTAGATCATGTACAAGATGCGCTGTCTGTATATTCTTGATGCCCACGTAAAACCCCCTGACCTGAATGGCGGCAAAATCACCCATCTGGTATTAGACCTGACGCTAACTCGTCAACCGATAAAGGAAACGTAGCTTTCCAGGACGCCTAAGTCCGTCCAATCGAACACGCTATCAATAACTCTTGATTACTCACGCCAATTGCCAAGCCGAAGAACTTCCGCATCCTACGATTCAAAGTCTAACATACTATAAAAATACCACAATAATGCAAGCTTGTTTTTAAATATTGTTTTTAAATATGCGGATGTTCCGAATCATAAACCCTGAAATAGTTTTTCATGACTTCATGTCAGCGGTCCGACGTATTGATGGCAGTCATTGTTGGTTTGGCAAAATGAGCATGCGTATCCTGAATTATAAAAAAGCCATTTCTTGATTTGACAAACACTGGGCCAAAATGTTAGGTTCAAAGTTCAGCGGGCGGGTAGCTCAGTGGGAGAGCACTGCCTTCACACGGCAGGGGTCGGAGGTTC
>CAZGVM010000252.1:0-3876 GCA_964528855.1 uncultured Desulfomonile sp.
CTCTTAGTGGAGAATATTTATCCACCCTGAGTTTCTGGTAAGTGAGTGAATCCAGCCCGAGTTCTTTTGCAAACACGGGGATCCTGAGCATTTCCTCGTCGGTTTCCGAGACGTTCCCGTAGATGAAATAGCCGTGATAGTAGAGGGGGAACTGCCGGAATACTTCAAAGGCCCTGCGGACCCTGTCGGTGTCAAAACCCTTGTTGAGCTGTTCCAGTATCCTGTCGGTGGGAGATTCTATGCCGAGCAACATGACCTTTATGCCGGCCCTGACTGCCGCTTCCAGCACATCGGGGTGTTCAAAGATCTCTATGCGCGCCTGCACAAAAAACCGTTTCCTGATGCCACGCTCTATTATGGCCTCGCATATTTTCTTCGCCCTGGCCGGATTCACAAAAAAATTCTCGTCCGCGATCAGGATAATTCCCGCCTTGATCTGTTCCAGTTCAGCCATTACCGTTTCAATAGAGCGAGTTGAATACCGTCTTTTCTGTGTCCACGGATTGAGGTTGAAAGTGCAGAACTTGCAATTGTAGGGACAGCCACGTGACGTCAGTATCATGTCAAACTGTTCCCCACGAAGGGCAAAGCCTCCCATGTTGAGGCTATAATCCTGAGACCTGAGCCGACGGTCCGGGAATAGGTATTTCTCTATTTCCCCCAGTGGACGATTGGCGTTGTGAATCAGTTTTCCGTCGCTCCTGAAAGAAATGCCCGGTATTTCGGACAAATCCCGGTCCTGAGCTATTTCAGCAATGGTGTCCTCTCCCTCACCGCGGACAATTATGTCCACGTTCGGACAAGCCTCAAAAATCTCTTCCACGCAGTCTGTGGCCTGCTGACCGCCTACCACGGTTGTAATTCCGTGGGGTAGTTGACAAATCAGATCGCAAACTTCACGAAAATGGTATTCCCAATTGACGCTTATGCAGAGAATGTCACAACTGGACTCTATGAAGCGAGTTAGTTTTTTCAGATCTCTCAAAGGCCCCGGTAAACGCAGGTCCACAAAAGTCAGTTCGTTAACATGAGGACGTAAAGCGGCGGCGATATATTCCAAACCTATGGGTGGAAATATTGCCAGGCCCAGTGACCCGGCATGGCTGTCGCGAAAATATGGATGCAGACAAATTGCGTGCTTATAAGTTTTTTCCAAGAAGTGAAATCCCTTCTCATATTTGCGGCCACACTGACAGGTCTGTAAACAAAAATCAATGACTCATGGATTCACAGTGGTTAGAATCACACCATCTTTTCTAAATATGATCTGTTTATCCATCAGCTCGGCCATGACTGATTTGTAGACATTTTCGTAATCCCCTGCGAAATACAAATCTACGGTCTCTACGAACCATGGAGTGGACATGAGATAGTTGAAAAATGTCGATTCGGCAAATCCTTCCTTCATCATGAGCGTGTATACTACTATTTTCTTGATCAAATCCAATCCTACGCTCGACGGATTCCGGATAAATCTCAACAGCCTCGATCTGGCCCTGTCCAATGCAGCCTCATAGTCTTTGAAGGGACCTCCGTGTCCGGGATAAACCACATCAACCTGCAGGCGGGATATTTTTTCAATCGATTCGAGCATGCAGAACAGCGCCCGACTCCCCTCGACACGGGTGGTCATGACGGCCATGTCATATTCCCATAATGTGTCTGACGAAATTAAGAGTCTGGCGTCTCTGTTGTACATTACAATGCCATCTGAAGCGTGGCCCGGAGTATATATAACCTGGAATTCATACGAGCCGACATTAATGTTGTCCCCATCTTTCAAACCAACTTCGCAATCGAAGAAATCACCCTCCTGAACGTAATAGCGCCACCAGGTAGACCAGTCATCTCTGGAATCAATGAAGTGTTTGCCAATCTCATGCATGGCGATCCGACATCCGGATAAATCCTGGACAGGCTTGTTTCCCCCAATGTGATCACAGTGGCAATGAGTGTTGATTATGAGAGCGACCTGATCTGCATCCACCCCTAGGTCGGCTATGAGTCCAATGGTCTCGAGAGAGTGAGATTTGTATGCCGTGTCTATAAGGATAGGCTTGTCAGAACGATAGACAAAATGGTTTCCGTTCAAAAAGCCTCTTTGAATAAAAAACAGGTTTGGCAGAATTTCCAACGTTGGCATGGGCTGCCTCATCCTGGAAGACGTCAGCCTTCCGCAAGGATCTGAATTTCGTCCCTGATTTCGCGGAGCCTGTCCAGTTCATCCTGGGGCAACGCTCTTCCCGTTTGCGCGAAGTGTTGCTTCAGACTAATTATAGCCCTTTCCAGATCTGAAGCCATCTCGATGGTCTCTTTTTCAGCGTCGGTTTCTTCCGGGGACGGCAATATCTCTTTTACTTCCTTGCCTCGTTCAAGTATCAGCGTTTCCCTGAGTCTGGGGGTGTACACTTCGAAGGCAAATCTTTTCCTGATCTTGTTGGAAAAGGCGTCAATCGAAACGGGCTCACCATGAATGACGAATATTTTCGGAGCCGGTTTCTGTTCAAAATGTCCTATCCAGTTTAGGAGGTCAGCCTGATCCGCATGGGCTGAAAAACCTCCTATGGTGAAAAGCCTGGAGCGAACGGCGACTTTTTCACCGAAAATTCTGACAGACCTTGCTCCCTCGACTATTTGCCGGCCGGTTGTTCCTTCCCCCTGAAAGCCGACAATCACAAGACTGGATCCCGGTCTCCACAAATTGTGTTTGAGGTGATGCTTGATCCTGCCCGCCGAGCACATGCCATTGGCCGATATGATGATCGCCGACCCCTTGTATTCGTTTATTTTCATGGACTCGGGCGCAGTCAGGGTCATCCTGAGGTTTGGGATATCAAACGGATCAAGTCCTCTTACCACAAGGCTCTGAGCGTCTTCATCGAAATACCTCTTGTTCCTGCGAAATATTTCAGTGGCTCTTATTGCCAGCGGGCTGTCGAGGAAGATGGGAATCTGTGGAATTTTCCCTTCTCTGGAGAATTCGCCGAGTATGTAAAGAATTTCCTGGGTCCGTTCCAGGGCAAAGGCTGGAATGATGACTTTTTCCTTGTTTGACACGGCATATTTTATGGCCTCCAGAAATTCAGCCTTACTCTCCTCGAAGTTTCTGTGGAGTCTGTTGCCGTAAGTGGATTCAATAAACAGGTAGTCGGCGCCCTCTATCTTGAAAGGCTCCTTGACTATTAGCTGATCCTGTTTTCCCAAGTCACCTGAAAATACTATTTTTGTCTCTTCCGATCCGTTCTTAAGCCATATTTCCACTGCGCAAGAGCCGAGCACATGGCCCGAGTTACGCAACCTGACTCTCACTCCAGGCTCCAGATCAATCATCTCATCTAGCTCGACAGGCGACAGAAATTCCAGACTTTTCTCTGCATCCGCCTTCGTGTAGAGCGGCTGTGTGGGGTTTTTAGCCTGGCGGTGGTTTTTGCGGGTTTGCCATTCAGCTTCCATTTCCTGAACGTGAGCGGAGTCTAGAAGCATGACCCTGCATAACTCGGCAGTAGGAGGAGATGTGATTATACGACCGCGGAACCCATCCTTGACCAATTTTGGAATTCTCCCGCTATGATCGATGTGGGCATGAGTAAGGATAAGGTTGTTTATGTTCTTGGGATTGTAACCCCAATCGGCCCAGTTATTGCGCTCTGTCGCCTTATTGCCCTGGAATAATCCGCAGTCCACAACAAATTTTGAGCCACCTGGCGTTTCGATCAGGTAGTTTGATCCGGTAACAGACAGTGCAGCCCCAAAACATGTAACTTTTGTCATGATGATCCTCTTTGCGAGACCATAACCCTAAAAAATAGTCATGGCTCGAATGAAAGTTTCACTCTCCAATCAGGCGCCCCTATATTTAAGTCTGGAAATCAGGGT
>CAZGVM010000253.1:0-3816 GCA_964528855.1 uncultured Desulfomonile sp.
GCGTTGCATACCACCACACCACGGTCCCTCGTCCTGTCTAACCTGGCGTCAATGGACACCATTGGATCAGTCATCAAGGCCACCTGCGGCATGTTTGCCGATGCCCTGACCACTTTGCCCACAATTCCGTCGGCAACCACAACCGGCAAGTTTGAAATAATCCCGTCATCCTTGCCCCTGTTGATAAAAACGGTCCTGTAAACTCCTGATGAGTCCAAACCGACAACCTGGGCCACAAGGGACGGGTATTCAAGAGATGACTTGAGTCCAATAAATTTTCTCAACCTCTGGTTTTCAGCGGCCCTCTCCAGCAAACCGGTATTTTCCATCCTGAGTCGCGCGTTTTCACGTTTTAAATAATCGTTTTCGCCCTTAACCGAGACTAGCATTATGTAGGAATCAAATAATGCGCCAAATTGCTTCTTGAAGAAGAAGACCGCGGTGTAAAAAGGTTTGACCACGGCGCTTAGAGCGTCAGGGAAAAAACCGGTGTGAAGCTTGGAACTGGATGAAAACAGTATTATTAGGGCTAAACTAATCAGAAGCAGAACTATACCGATTTCTTTAACTGACCTTGGCATTATGGTTTCGTGGATTTCTGATGAGCAGTCGGGTAGAAGTCACCTCGTCCTGCGTGGCCGGCGAAGATGATAACAACATTCATGGTTCTTGCGAGATGATCTGCCTTACTTTGCAACTTCTAGGCCCTTATCAGGACGTCCTTGTAAATGTTAAAGTTTTCAAAAACTATTCCAGAGCCTCTGACAACAGTAGAGAGTGGGTCATCGGCTATGTTGACCGGTAATCCGGTTTCCCGCCTGATCACCTCATCCAGATTCTTCAGTAACGCTCCACCACCTGTCAGCACTATACCTCTGTCCACTATGTCTGAGGCCAACTCTGGTGGGGTTTGCTCAAGGGCGGTCTTTACCGTTTCCAGTATGGCTCTGACCGGTCCGGATATTGCCTCGGTAACCTCGCCTGAACCTAGCGCTATGACCTTGGGAACACCCTCTATGAGGTCTCTACCTTTAACTTCAATTATGGTTTCTTCTTTCTGGGGGCATGCGCTTGCAATCAGCATCTTGACCATCTCAGCGGTTCGCTCCCCGATCAACAGGCTATGTCTTTGCTTTACATACCGAATGATGTCACTATCGATAGTGTCGCCTGCAATCCGAAGAGACTTTGCGTAGACAATATCGGACATGGATATTACCGCAACCTCCGTGGTGCCACCGCCGATATCCACTACCATGTTACTGGCAGGCTCAGTTATGGGAAGATTAGCTCCAATAGCCGCTGCCAACGGCTCCTCTATGAGGAATACATCCCTGGCTCCTGCGCTTTGAGCGGCTTCTCTGACAGCCCTCATTTCTACTTGGGTCACTCCTGCAGGGACACAGACAACTATGCGAGGTTTGACCAGAAAACGTCTTCTGTGAATTTTGAAAATGAAGTGCTTCAGCATGGCTTCCGTGACTTCAAAATCTGCTATTACCCCGTCCTTCATTGGTCGAATGGCTTTAATGTTGTCGGGAGTTCGGCCGAGCATTTTTTTTGCGTCAGTTCCTACAGCGACAATTCTGGGGCCACGTCTCAGGTCCATTTTTATGGCGACGACAGAAGGCTCTGAAAGTATAACCCCCTGACCACGCACGTACACCAGTGTGTTGGCTGTTCCCAAATCAATCGCCATGTCGTTTGAAAAGACACCTGAGAGCCAGTTTGACAATTTCTGTCTCCAATCGTAAGACGAATGTCAGATTTTTATTTTCAATGATCTATCAGAAGTTCTTATCAGGAGCAAGACACCTGGTTTTCGATCAGTGAAACAGCGCATTTAATTTATCTGAACAGCATTCTTTAGCTTTGATTGACAATCCTGTGCGCTGAAAGTATTATCGCTCAGCCATAAAACGTTAGGAGGAACTCCCTTTGCTCGACCTGATGAGGCGTCACGCCAGTTCTTGGATCATTAAAATAGCGCTTTTCGGGATCATTGTGGTCTTCGTCTTCTTTTTTGGGTGGGGCGGTCCTGGTGATGCCGATAAGAACTACGCCGCAAAAGTGAACGGTACCGTCATTACTTACGATCAGTTCTACAGCTTGTATGAAAACCAGGTAGAACTCATGAGGTCCCGCTTCAGAGGCTCGATGCCACCAGATTTCATTGAAAAGATGAATCTGAAGAAAGTTGTTCTCGAAGGGATGGTCGATCAGTTGGTTCTGGTGCAGGAGGCCAATAAACTCGGTCTCACTGTCACAGATGACGACCTCGTATACAGCATCAGAAATACGCCCGAATTTCAAACCAACGGAGTTTTTGACCCAAATATTTACAAGGCCTACTTGAGCGCTTTGAAAATGACAGCCTCCGGGTTTGAACAAAACAGGAGACTGGAACTCTTGGAGAATCAGGTAGCAAGGATAATTGTCGATTCAGTCAGAACTGATGACAGGGAACTTGAAACTCTATGGCATTTTCAGAACGACAAACTTGCACTTTCAACTCTTCTGGTGAAACTCAAGGATTTACCAGTTTCCAAAGATATTGATCAAAAGGAACTGGAGGCCTTTTTCAAGAGCCGTTTATCAAAGTATGAGATTCCTCCCTCGATCAAGATTCAATATGTGGTTTTTTCATGGCGCGATCTGGCCAAGAATATGGTGGTCACCGATGAGGAAGCCCTCTCCTATTTTAATTCCAATCCCAAGGAATTTATTATCCCGGAGAAGCGTCATGTAAGACACATTCTCCTCAAAGCTCCAAAGGAAATGGACCCCAAGGAGCGGGAAGAAATCAGGAACAAGGCTGAATCAATAAGGGCCAGAATCTTCAACGGCGAGGATTTTGTTTCGGTCGCCAAGTCCGAGTCTCAGGATGAAGGTTCTCAGTCCAGTGGTGGAGACCTTGGATTCCTCAGCCCAGGTTCCATGAGTTCGACATTTGACCAGGTTGTCTTCAAAATCAAGCCTGGTGAAATCTCGAATCCAGTTCGCACCGAACAGGGTTATCACATAATAAGAGTGGATGAGGCCACAGAAGAATCTCAAAAATCTTTTGAAGATTCAAAACAGCAAATCATTGACAAACTGCTCGAGGAACGGGCCAGAAAAAAAATAACTGGTGATGCCGACAATTTTTATGAAGCCGTTTACAGGTCGGAGAATCTGCTGGATAACGCCAGGAAAACGGGCTTTGAAATTCAGATAGCGGACAATGTTCTAAAAGAATCGGGACTGCCGTTTTCTGCCAATGACCTGAAAATAGCTGAGGAAGCTTTTCAGATGAAATCCGGAGACATCTCCAGATTGTTCCGAATAGGTGACGATTACTCAGTTGTGCAGGTGCTGGAAAAAAGGAAGGAAAGAATCCCGGAACTGGACGAGGTCAGGGCTCTGGTTGAAAACGATTTCATCAAAGAGCAGGCTTTGTTGTCCGCCGCCAAAAAGGCCGAATCCATAATAGAAGCCTTATTGAAATCACCTGAAGATTTTGAGTCTATAGCCAAACAAAACAAACTTGAATGGAACGATCTCGATCCCATATCAAGAACTTCGGGGTTTGTTCCAAACCTGGGAAAATCACCGGCCGTTTCAGAAATGTTGTCAAGTTTGTCCATGTCCGCTCCCATTTTTCCGCAGCCAATACTGCTGGCGGATGGGGCTGCGGTGGTTCGTCTGACTAGAGTGGACAGAGCATCTGATGAGTTGTTTGCTAAAGAATCCTCCGCCTTCGGGGCATGGGTATCCGAAGTCAGAAAGACCGAATTATTGAAAGGATGGATCAGGGCGCTCAAAGATAAATCATCC
>CAZGVM010000254.1:0-1195 GCA_964528855.1 uncultured Desulfomonile sp.
TGACTTGAGCCACATCGCCAACCGTAATCACAGAGCCATGCTGAGTGACCATGATAGGCTGTCTTGCTATTCCGTCGGGCGTCTTTTCAGGCATTGCTGTCCTGATTGAGAGCCTGCTTCCCGCAAGTGTCATAGCGCCACCAGGTGTCTCTTTGAAACCTTTGCTCAAAGCAGTGGCCACTGCCTGGGTCGTCATGTTGAGCGCCAGGAGTTTGGCCGGGTCGCATTCAACTATGATTTCCCTCTCAGGCGCTCCCGCTATACGAACAGAGGCCACCCCATTAATTCTGCTCAACTCAGGCTTGAGATGATTACGGGACCATTCAGCGGCCGATGACAGACCATCCCCGGATGTCACAGCCAAAACCAGTATGGGAGCGTCCTGTGGGTTTCCCCTGTTAATAACTGGAAAGCGTGTATCTTCAGGGAGTGTCTTCCAGAGCCTTCTCAGGCGTCCCCTAACCTCCTGAGACGCTTCTGATATGTCGGCGCCATGATGAAATTCCAGGGTTACTATCGATTCGCCGGAGCGCGAGATTGAATGCGTCCTCTTTCGTCCCATAACGTCGCCGACTGCGTCCTCAATCTTCCTTGTTACCAGTGTCTCCATTTCCTGGGGATTGGTGTCAGGAAGATTCGTCACTATGGAAAGCGATGGCGCCTGCCCCCTGGCAAAGAGATTTACAGGTGTTCCGGAAAGCGAGATCAGACCGAGGATCATTATCAGAGCGCTGACTGATAGAACACCTATGGGACGATCAAGCAAAATTGCAGTTAGAGTCTTCAATGGCTCTTTTTACCTGACAACGCCGATTTTGCCGAATCTGGTTTTCGAGACAACCAGGTAAACGGCAGGAACAAGAATCAGAGTAAACAAACTCGACGCGACTAACCCTGAAACCACTGTGATCGCCAGAGGTCTATTAAGTGGCGCCGCTCCACTGAAATCGAGACACAGCGGAAGCGCCCCGCATATAGTGGTAGCCGATGTCATCAGTATTGGCCTGAGTCTCGTGGAGCAACCGCTGAGAATGGCGGAATAGGCGTCCAACCCCTGTGCTCGCAATGAATTTACAAAAGCCACTATCAGAATTGAGTTGTTTGCCACGATACCGATTAACGTAACCATTCCGACCAGGTTGAGGATATTCATCGTCCAACTCGAAAACATGCCTGCCACAGCCGGACCTACAAG
>CAZGVM010000254.1:1205-3774 GCA_964528855.1 uncultured Desulfomonile sp.
TCACCGGAATGGTTGCAAAAACGACAAGTGGCCACACAAATGACTCAAACTGAACTACCAGCGTTACGTAAACCAGTAATGCTGATAACAAAATCACGCTGGTCAATGTCCCAAATGATGAGACCAGTTCCGACCGGTCACTTCCTGCGCCAATCTGAAAATCGCCCGGGAGATTTACGGCTCTCAACAACGATCTTGCTTCTGCTTCAGCTCCACTCAAGGAAAGGCCACTCGGATTAGCGTGGATAGAGGCTGAGCGGCGACGATCATTTCTTATGATCTCTCGTGGCCCATCCCGGGAGATAAACTCGGAGAAACTTCCCAGAAGCGACATTTCATCCTTGGAAGACAGAATCGGGACATGCCTGAGATCCTCAATATTGCGCCGGTCTTTTTCGTTTAATCTGACCCTGATGTCGCACTCCTGATCGGCTTCAACAAATTTCCCGACTGTTTTCCCCTCAATGCCAGCACGAACAGTCTTACCAACATCCTCAACAGATATCCCTCTGCTTGCCGCCTTGTTTCTATCGACCTCAACCTGAATCTGCCGGGTCATGGAAGAGCCATCCACTCTAACATCCCTTAACTGTTGTGACTGGGCCAGAATGTTCTGAGAGTTCTCACAAACTATTTTGAGCTGTTCCAGATTATTTCCAAATATCCTAATAAGTTCTGGAATCTCTGAACCACCAAGTATCCTTGACAAAGGCCCTTGGCGGAAAACAAAGTCAATCTTGGCATCGGTCAACGACAATGCGTGATTGCGAATGCCCTCCAACAATTTTGAAGGATCAAAAAAATGAGGGGAATCCCGTTTTATCTTTACGGTAATCTTGGCCTGATTTGGTTTTCCGGACAGTTGTGCGGGGTCTGTTCCTCCGGAAGATTGTTCCACTCCGCCTACCGTGGTGAATGATTCCACCTCAGGCCTGTTTTTTATCCAGCCCTCGATAGCGTCAACCTTTTTCCCCAGTTCATCTACTCCACTATTGGCAGGAAGTTCAATCTTGATGGCAAACTCGCCAACATTCAAGGCAGGTGTCAGTTCGAAACCGAATTGGGATCCGGCCATGAGCGACAAAAAAAATATACCTGATGACACAAGAATTATCCGCTTAGGCCGTTTCAGAACCCGATCAAGGACATGTCCATAAGATCGTTTAATATCGTCGTCAGAGCGCTGAAGCGCATTTGAGAAGCTGGACGGCTTTAATTTCCAGACAACTATGCAAGGCAGTAGAACAATGGCCACCAGCAAGGAAATCATTAAGGATGCAGACATAGTAAAAACAAAGTCCCTGAAAATTCTTTGGGATAATCCACTGATTACCGTAATCGGAAGCAGTGCTATCAGGGTGGTTATGGTTCCTGTAGTTACACTTGAAGAAACTTCCTTCAAGGCAAGAACTGCCGCATCAAGTGTCGTCGTGGCTGTGGACATTTTCCGGTCAATGGCTTCCAGAACCACTATAGACCCATCTACAAGCATCCCTACTCCTAAAGCTAATCCTGCGATGGACATCACATTTAGCTTAATACCGAATAGCGCCATAAATGAGAAAGTGGACATCACAGAGACCGGGATTGACAGCATCACCAGAAAAGCGCTACGAACTCGCCTCAAGCCTATGAAAAGAGCAACAAACGCCAATACACTGCCAAGAAGTATGTCCTTCTTTAGATCCCCAAGCGTTGTAGTCAGAAAGGGAGCCTCATCGTCAACAACAACGAGACTGACTGATTCAGGTAGTCTCCTTCCTATTTCAGCAATCCGGGAATGGATATTTGAGGACACATCAATGGAGTTTGCGTTTGATTCCTTGATTATTCCGAGCAAGACCACGGGATGTCCCTGGAACCTGTTAATTGACGTTCTGTCACGGGCCCCTTTTCTTACCTCGGCAACGTCCTTGACCCTGATTGCGGATGAGCCTGTCGAACCTTTCCAGAGAGGTGTTTCCCTGGCCTGATCCAGGTTTGTGAATCGGCCTACAGTCCTAACCGGAAGTTCAATAGAGCCCTGGTGAATTTTACCGCCGGGAAAATTTATGTTGGCGTTTTCCAATCTCTCAGCAATAGTCTTGAGATCCAGTTGATGGGCTGCCATCCGGGATCGGTCCACCAGAACCTGGATCTCTGTTTCTTCGCCACCTGAAAGCCTTATAGCGGCTACCCCGCTGACCGTCTCAATCTGATTTTTCACAACCGTCCTGGCAATCTGGCGGAGATTCTTCGATGAATCACCCGATATGACGGCCAGTGTGAGTATGGGAGTATCAGTGGGGTCATACTGCAATACTATAGGTTGCTTCGCCTCTTTGGGTATTTCATCGGCAACCAGATCGAGTTTCTCGCGAACCTCGGTAGCGCAGGCGCTCAACGACGACCCCCAATCAAACTGCAGATACACCGACGAAATGCCCTCGCCTGACACAGACTTCATGGTTTTCAGCCCCATGACCGCCCCTACCGCATCCTCCACAGGGCGGGTGATCATAGTCTCAATCTCTTCCGCCGTGGCGTTTTCCATAGTGGTGATAACGACCAGCCGCGGATATTTGAGGTT
>CAZGVM010000255.1:0-1906 GCA_964528855.1 uncultured Desulfomonile sp.
GGACCGGTTACTGTGACCCATCCGGAAGTGAAACGTTATTTCATGACCATACCAGAGGCTGTTGCGCTTGTCCTGCAGGCCACTGTTATCGGCAAGACCGGTCAAATCCTGATGCTCGACATGGGTGAGCCTATCAAAATAGTGGATCTGGCTAGGCAACTCATAAAAATTTCGGGAAAAACCGAGGATCAGATTCCAATACAATTTGTTGGGCTAAAACAGGGAGAGAAGCTGTTTGAAAAGCTGTCGTGTGATTCGGAATGCTGCATGGCGACGGAACATCCCAAAGTCATGCTTTATACCTCGGAATTTGAGCCAGACCCGGAAGAGTTCAGGGAAACCACAAACTCATGGGTGGATAAGACCGTGTTGAATGGCTCTAACCTAAACATTCGCGAGATTATCAAGAGTCTGGTCGGGGAGTATGACCCAGTCATGCCTTCGGCGAATTCACAACTGAGAAAGTTCCCAAACGATTCAAAGCCGGTAGTATTTGACAGTAGGAACATTCAAAGAAAAGTCCGGTAATGGGATGAGCCACAGGAAATTTTAACTACTCATTTGCAATTACCATGAGACCTATTGCTGAACACTGGACGATACGAACGTCGAAGCCAGTTTAGCAATGGCTTTTCGCTCACATAATGAAAAGCAATTCCTGTCACTGTTCCATAAACTGCAAGGAGACCAAAGACAGTCTCAGCTGTTAATATTTCGATCAGTCCGCTTGCTATAAGAACCAGCAGAAACAATACCATTGACGGAAGGTGCATCAAATATACCGAATACGAAGCAGAGCCAAGGAGGATCAGCGGTCTGTGGGGCTCATAAGTGATTGTCTTCTCGATTGTAACCATCCCCATAATCATCAATCCAGCCCCGAGGCCTTTGGCTAAAACCAAGTTGAGAGGATAGCCAAAAGAGCCTATTGCAAACCAGTGGGCCCGGACATGTCCAATTGCTGACCCGAAGAAAAGCAGGCAACCGACAGCCAACAGTATTACTGCTTTTCCGTAGTCCAGCCGTTTCACCATGAAAGCGCAAAGCATGCCGATGGGGAATTCAACATTTACAGGGTTCAACAGGAATTTTAATGGAAAGTCCATAGTGCCGATTATCAAGCAGGCAAGCGAAATGGCGGTGGCCCAGAGTACGATGAAAATGACGGCCATGGACCTGTTCAGCATAAACAATGAGAAGATGGAATAGAACAGGACTTCATGCTGCAATGTCCAGGCAGGAGGGATGATCATGTAGTGGGTAGATGGAGTCAAGAAGATGTTGCTGAGGACAAAGCCCCATGGAGAAGATAAATCCGGGGAGCGAACCCAAGGGATTAGAACCAGGGGTGTAGCGCATAGCAGTGTCGCCACCCAGTAGGTTGGGTATATGCGAACAAAACGCCGCCAGAGATAATTGGGCAGCCGTTTTGGCTTTCCCCAATCCTTGCGGTGAATCCAGGTCATGATGAATCCGCTTAGAACGAAGAAGAAGTCTACACCAGAGTCTCCAAAAGCAAAAAATGAATCGAACGGTTTCATGCGGGCGGCTGAACACAGAAAGTCCGCATGATACAGGACTACCATCAGAGCAGCTATGCCTCGTGAAACGTCCAGCGAGTTTATCCTGGATTCCTGGTTTTCTTCATGATTCATTTACAGCCTGTCGAGCATGAGCCGGATAAAATCGGCAACGCCATTTGTAAGTGTTATCCTAACGATCATCTAATCTCCATTATTTTCTTCGCGGGTATGGATGTCCTTTGAATCCAGAAAAAAACTCCTGACCAATACAGTGGCCCTTGCCGTCCCCAACATGTTGAAACCGTTTGTTTCGCTCATCGTGGTCTATTTCATATCTAGAAGACTTGTCGTGGATGGATTTGGACAGTACTCCATGCTTTAAT
>CAZGVM010000255.1:1916-3746 GCA_964528855.1 uncultured Desulfomonile sp.
TTAAAGACGTTGGCGCTCATCAAAATTGGGCCACTTTGCGCTAAAAAACTGGGCCAGATCATAACGAACAGTTTTGTTATCGGCGCAATATCCGGGCTTGTCATGATGGTCCTTATGGATTCATTCGTGATGTTAATGGGATATGATCGATATCTTTTAATGGCATTGGGAATAGGATCCGTTTCGATATTGCCGGGGATATGGCAAACGTACGTTCAGTCAGGATTCAGATCCCTGGAACGTTCAGGGTTTGTAGCGGCGGGGCAGTTACTGGAGACTTTTCTCAAGGTGGTCCTTTGTTCGGCTGTAGTGTTGCTGGGATACGGAATCATTGCGATATCCGCAGTGACTGCTTTCACAAAATTCTTTTCGCTCGGATTTCTGATTTTCATGTTTGTGCGGTATTCGGGGGTAGTTTTCGGCAGGTTGAACAAGGAAATTTTCCAGTTGTTGGCTCGTGAGGCTCCAACTTTCATAGGTATATCAGTTTGCGCATTAATTTTCATGAACATTGACATCATACTGCTTTCCAAACTTGTGGATGTCCACGCAGTTGGGATATATGACGGAGCTTCCAGGATAATTCTGATCTGCCTGGTTGGTCCGGTGGCTTTTGCGATGGCCATTCTTCCGGTTCTTTCCCAAAAAGCGCAGGCTCAGGGGATTGAAAGAAAGGGATACATTACAGTAAGGGCAGTTTATTATCTACTGGTTCTCTACGTTCCGGCTTCTGTTGGAATCATAATCCTGGCTGACAGGCTGATCATGTTGATTTACGGGGTGGAATTCAAAGAATCCGTTTTCATTCTTCAGATGCTGGCTCCCTGTCTGATACCTTTGAGCATTATTCCGGCGCTTAGTCAGGCGCTCATTTCGGTTAACCATCAGCGTATCGATCTGGCTATCAATTTTGGGGCCGCATTAATGTCAACGGTATTAAATCTGGCCTTGATAGTCTGTCTTTCAGAAACAGGTTCCGCCATGGCAAGGGTTTTGTCGGTTTCGATGCTGGCCGGCGCGCAAATCTGGTTTATAAACAGGAACCTGTTCATTGTCAGACCTGGAAGGCTAATCCGGAAGCCTCTGCTGGCATCGGCAATCATGGGAGTGGTGACCTATTTTCTGCATGACTTTAATCTGATTTTTAACTATGTTGTATCCACGTCAGTCTATTTCATTCTTTTATTAATTATGAGAGGGCTATTTCCTGAAGAGACGGTTTTCTTGAAAGACCTTTTAAGGAAAGCCCGCTGGAATTGGTAAGCAGATCTGGTTACATGCTAAAGAGAGCTGAAAATATTATTCCGTTTGTCTTCCCGAGGGATCACGGGAAACACGATAACTTTCAGACCGAATGGTGGTATCTGAGCGGTAGACTTGACGCCATGGACGGAGGTTCATGGACCTATCATTTCACCATATTCCGCAGGGCTTTTTCCAGTTGGTCACATTTGGCGTTGATAGCTTTGGCCATGGGATCAAAGTCGATAAGGGAATTTTCATACTTTAAAAAGGCTTTCGCCGGAATTCTCGAAAATTCCGGATTTCATCGGATACCGGTGGATGGCTATGTCGGACATTTTTCCTTAACTAATATAGCAGACAGGGAGTTCGTTTTCTTTGAGAGGGGCGGAACCTCCTTATTGAGGGTGGCGGGAGCGACTGACTCAGGTTTACACGCATGGGTCAAGAGCTGGAGACTGTTCGAGGAAGATGGCGCTATTTGTCTGAAGGCAGACCGCAAGGACTTCGGTATCGATCTGAGGATGACCGCTAAAAAACCGCCGGTCCTCAATGGGAATATGGGTCTGAGCCGTAAATCCACCGGGC
>CAZGVM010000256.1:0-3712 GCA_964528855.1 uncultured Desulfomonile sp.
TGGAAAAGTTTTGCGGCTTTAGCCCTGGACTATGGAGCAGCACTTTCTGTTTTCAGCAAAGGTTCACCGCGTTTTTGAGCGTTGTGTTCGCAAGACGGGGGAGTCATCCTCCCGAGATCCCGCTAAGCTCACGGACAAAATTGATAGTTTTTTGCTTCATCCCTTCATGGACAGGCAAGAAGCATCATACTTCAGATTAATGGCACTGTGTTACTGTAAATTTGAAACTAACCTTTGTGAGACAAGCCTGCCCCCTGCCTGCACTTCCGTCTGCGCCGAAAAAGAACAGACATTACAGCCGCTGGCATTTGCTTTCTTTGAGGAATGTTTGAACAGCTGTAATGTGTTTGCAATCGTTTTGATAGCAACTGCAGGACCATTCCTTGTTGACTAACTGAATCGTGAATTTCTTATCCTTATCTACACAATAGTATTCACTCAAAAATCTATTATGAATTACTTGCATTCTCACTCCTTACGTGACGTAACGGGGATATAGACTCAGACCGCATAGGCGAAATCGTTATTGTTCATCAGAGTCAGGATTGTAGACACCCGCACCCTCTTGTCAAATACTCGCGGCAGTATTTTCAGGATGAATCTTGAGCGGTCCGTGTTGGTTGAGATCAATAGTGTCACCAGTCTTATAGCAAAAAGCAGTCTAAAAACCGGTCTGACTGGGTCTGTTTGATTGGGGCCTTTCCAGAAATCGGAGGCCCAATAGTATCGTAACTTTTTTAATGCAGAGTCGAAGGAATAGACTGACCTCAACACTTTTCGGTATCCATCCAAGAGCTCATCAGGAGACATCTTCGCAGGTTTGAAGACAACGTGTTGGGTGTCATATTTGCTCCAGTCACTGTCAATAATTCGACCCTCTTCTTGCAAACGTCTAAACAATCTGGTTCCTGGCAGTGGAGTTAAAATATTGATGAGCGGCATCAGAAGATTAGATTCCTGTATGAAATCAATAAGCTCATCAAATGTTCCTGTAGAGTCACAGTCGTAGCCCAGGATAAATGAGCTGTGGACGAGAATGCCATAAGACTGAATCTTCCTGATAGCCTCAATATACTCATGGCGCAGATTCACGCCCTTGTTCATCATCCGAAGGTTGTCCTGAGACAAAGATTCAAAGCCAATAAAGATGGCGCCGCACCCGCTTTTACTCATCAAGTCAAGGAGATCAGAATCCAGAGATATGTTGATGGAGGCCTGACACATCCAGTTTATATTGTGATCTGCAAGAGCAGTGAAAAGCCTGCGTGCAAAGACCTTATCGGCAATAATATTGTCGTCGGCAAAAAATATGGCGGTTTTATGTTTATAACCGGATTGGATTGAACTCAGGTATTGGATTTCGGCTATGACCTGCTCTACAGTTTTGCTCCTTATCTTACTGCCGTCGAACGCGTGCACTGAACAAAACTCGCAGTTGAATGGACAGCCCTTTGTAGTCTGAACAATATCAAGGAGGTAATTTTTTCGGGAGAGTAAAGATCTGTCAGGCGAAGGATAAGATCCCAGGTCGGCGAACTTTTCGGCCTTATAAATCCTTTTTAGTTTTCCTTTTTCAACATCCTGGAGGACTACACCCCAAAGCTCTTCAGCTTCACCGATGACTACACTGTCACAATGTAAAAGAGAATCCTCTGGACACATCGAGGGATGAATTCCTCCCATCACGGTTGGTATTCCCAGGGATCGATAGTGTTCCGACACCTCATAGGCTCTCCGGGCAAACATGGTTCGTACTGTTATGCCGACAATATCCGGACGCCATGAGTAGTCTATCTTTTCGACGTTTTCATCAAAAACTCTTATTTCGTGACCCTTGGGGGTAAGACTGACCAGTGTGGGGATAGCCAGAAGATAGGAAATGTGTTTTCTGGAGATGAGGAATTTTGCTCCGAATTTGAAGTCATAGAAACTTCGTTCAGACGCGTCCGATAGTCTCGGAATGACCAGAGCTATTTTCATGATTTTTTCGCACCAGCCCAATCAGAAAGAGTGGCGCAATTACAGAATTTCAAGTCTGAGGAATTCACTTAAGAGATTCAGATTTTCCATCAGCTACACAATTTTGAGATCAATGACCATATTTGCGCTTAAATTAGCGACTGGAGTCCGCAGACTGAGAGGGTAACGGGCATGATTACGGACGGCAGCGCAGTTCAGTATGTTTACTGAGTAAAACAGGAGCTTGACCCGGCAAGCTCCTGTTAGTCTATTTTATCCAATCATTGCGGAGAGGCTTAATCTACCAGCGTGATCCACCACCACCACCACGTCGATCATCTCGACGAGGACCACCTGAATTCTTGGGCTTGGCTTCGTTCACCTTAAGCGCTCGCCCACTAACTTCTCTGGAGTCAAGTTCCTTGACTGCAAGCAGACCCTCTTCACGATTCTGCATTTCAACAAAACCAAATCCCCGTGACTTACCCGTGAACTGATCGGAAATGATCTTGACGCTGTCTACCGCGCCATACTGGGCAAAAAGATTTGATAGATCCCCTTCATTGGTATCGAAGGACAGGTTACCGACATAAATGTTAAAACTCAAACTGTAGCTCCTTTTTTGGAAACGAACGACACCACACACTGTTGGCTCGGTCTGGTTGATAAAAAACGGGGTCTGGTTGATCGGGGATAAATTGAAAGGTCTATTCAGGAATATCCACGCCGCAGGGGCCACGCTCTACGATCTTAATTCTCGTATAACACCTGTGACATTTTATGATGCAACTGGAGCAACACAAGTTAAGTTCTAAAAATGATGATACACCATACTTCGGACTGAGTCAACAGTGCCGGAGTTTCTTTTTGAAATAATTATTTTTTATTCGTCGAGAGAGTCGTATGGATGTAATATTACAGCACATGTTAAAATAAACGGTCCCAAAGACCGGTTAATCCGGCCCGCAATGGCGAACTGTATCGTTCAAGGCGTTTAAAGAGAAGCATGATTCCATTTGCGGAAATCATGCTCCCTGGAAATCACATGGGCGGCGCCCTATCAAATTACTCACTCATGGCATAAGCTCCCTTGAGAGCAAAAACATGGTCATTCCAGACGGCTAGAAACCTTTCCGGATTCGGAACTGGTTTCATGATCATTTTCATGGAAATTTCCATCTGTTTTTGGGTGCTGTTGGGTTTTGAATAAAGTTGAAGGGCGAATTTGGAGAAATCACGGACCATGAAGTCGAATATCTGTTCCAGAAGGTCGTCTGAAATCTCTTCTGGATTCAGGTTTCTGTATTCGATAATAAGTTGTCCATAGGCTACGAGGGTGAACAGTTCTCCAACCGTTAAGAGGAAGTCAATATCTTTGGCTTGCGATTCTGCTGCGGCCGCATCCGAGGCGGATGCAATCATAAACTCCTTGAATACGTCTATCTGGCGTCTGAACAGGTTTACATTAGGCAGGTCGGCTGTTTTGTAGGCGAGATTGTAGTCGTGGAATTTGATTTTCCCCAAACCTTTGGTCGGTCCCTGGTTGAATAGAAAATCGTCATTTCCTGGCTGATCCATTCTAGGCGCTTCAGGGAATTGAGCCGGCGCAAAAAAATAATTTTTCATGAATTTTACTATGAGCGCCATGTTCACATGAACGGTTCCCTCGAGTTTGGGTAGTGCGCGTATATCGCGTGTGGCCATTTCAAAATAAGTGTCCCTCTCAAATCCTTTGGCTGCGATCACGTCCCAC
>CAZGVM010000257.1:0-2972 GCA_964528855.1 uncultured Desulfomonile sp.
TCCGCCGTGGGCATCGATCCTAGAACGGCTTGGATGATATCCGCTGTGATTTTCGCATTCCACGCCACCTTCGAATCCCATTTCAGTGGAACCGTAGTGGCAGAAGACGTCGCATCCCCATGCCGATTGCAGTTCCGTCACCATGTTTGACGGTATGTGATCCGAAGTTAGCAGAACGCTTTTTATTGCATTGCGTCCGATCTGAGGCGCCTGTTGATGGCGTACAAGGGAAAGAATATTAGTCGGTATGCCAACGAGAGTATCGATTTTGAGCCGGATTATCTCCCGGATGGCGTCCGATGGGTCATGAACAAGACCGTAAACGAAAAATTCTGCAGGGATTCTTTTTACCGAACGTGCCAGCAGATCACCAACGCTGTCCGGTCTGTCCCCTGGCATCAGTATCATCACCTTCTGTCCCGGTTCGGTGAATGTGGTCATGCCATGGTGGAAAAAATCTATAGCCTGTTCAATGTCCCCACAGGAAAAATAAAGCCTGACGTCTTTTCTCACCGGCCCTGGAACATTTATGGTGAAAATACGTTCGACGAGGCTTTGTGAAACACATAAAAATTTCGGGCCGTGGAGTTCCAGATCGTTTCGTGTGGTAAAAGGGATTTCAGAAAAATCAGACAGTTTTTTCAAGCTATCACTCGAAAAACCAGACAGTGATTTTCTGTAAAAAGGGCTGCGGGATTTGACGTAAGAAATCGTCTCCTGAAGTTTACGCAGTTGATAAGATTCCATGTTGATGATAGACAACCCGACGGTTACGCCGTCCAGGGACATTCTGTTTGCGGTCCACGAGTCCAGCGGGGTGATATTCATCGTGCGGACTTCTTCCCCCTGCGGAGCGAACGTCCGCTCGCGCTGGTAAGGTTGTAGGCGCAGAAAGGGATTATTCTGCCCGATTCGGCCACTACGTGAATACAGCAATCCTTGAGTCGTTCGAGGTCCAGATTCCATACATCCTGAAAGGCCATTGCCGAGATGCACAGCATGTGTGTCCTCGCACGTTCAAGTAAGGTATCCCAGTGACCAAGACTGAGCCCCGAACTGCCATTATTTTGCTCTGCTGGGCAGGAATTACCCCATTTACTGGCGACAAATTTACGTGCTTTGCACGCTCCTTCTCCAGCCTTTTCCGGACTAGGTGATCGTTTGAAAGAACCTCGCCTGGTCAAGGGGATCAAATGTCCGTCCGGCATCAGGACGAAGTTGCCATGAAAGGAACACATTGAATTCTCGCAACCCGGCGGATTGAAATTCTCGGTCCTGATAGCCCCTGATGTTTGGGTTTCAATCATTGCCATCAAATCCGGCAAGGTCAATCGCTGATCATCAGAAGGCCTGGAGGGATACCTCCCGAAGTAACTCATCGGCTGGAAATGGACTCCACGAACCACAGTCAGGTTGTCTTTGGCGAATCTGATGATGTTTCCAATGTCCTCTGTGTTCACTCCCCGGACCAAGGTCGGGACCAGCACAACTCCCAAGCCAAGTTGCCCACAGTTGCGTATTGCTTCGAGCTTTGATTGCAGGATTTTTCGTCCCCTCAATTTCAGATAAACATGATCGTCGGTCCCGTCGAATTGCAGAAACACGGAAGAAAGCCCAGCCTGCTTCAAACGATTTAGGTAATCTCGATCTTGGGCAATGCGTAATCCGTTGGTGTTAAGCTGGATAAAGGCAAATCCCATTGTATGTCCTAACGCCACAATCTCCGGGAGATCATCACGCATGGTGGGTTCGCCTCCAGAGAGTTGGACATTGCAGGTTCGGCCTGATTCAAGTAGTGTCTGATACCAGTTCTGGACGGTATCCATGTCAGGGTCTATCGACTCTTTTTGACCGGAGTCGGCGAAGCAATACGGGCATCCCAGGTTGCATCTGCCGGTTACCTCCAACAAAGCTGTGCAAGTCTGTTGTCGATGCTGGACACACAGTCCGCAGTCGAAAGGGCAACCTCTGTCGAAAGACGTGTGGGGAGCCGGATTTGAGTAGGGAGTCTTGGGTCTGATCCAGTCACTCAACTCAGGAGCGCCTCTCCAAATCACGGTAGATGATTCCCCATGTTCAGGGCACGTCTTGACCATATACAGGTCATTTCCCTTCCTGACCAATTGCGCAGGTATCCTTTCCAGACATTCAGGGCAAAGGCTTTGTGTGATGAAACTCCATGATTCCAACTAAACTCCCATTATTTGCCCTCTGAAAGGTCGAATTCATTCTCGAGTAGTATGGATTTCACTTTTTCATGGGTTCCAGTGACGATTCCCGGACACCTGGCTTTCTGGTTTACAGGGTTATCTTCAAGAATCTGTGAACAGTGAATGCCCCCGTAGCAGGACGCAAACTTATCTGAAAACCATTCATGCAACTCGGAGATCATCAGGTTGAGTCTTGGATCGGCTTCTTCATCGGCAAGACCTCTGCCCGCATACAGGGCCAGCAGGCACGCCCCTCCAGTCAAAGCCCCGCAGATGTCCCCGCAGAATCCTACACCTCCGGCCAACCCCTCCATGGCTCGCACCAGGTCAGGGTTATCTTTCCCTTGGGCATCCAGTCCAAGCCGAATTAGTATCTGGCAGCAATGGAAGCCCTGGGACGATAATTCCAGCATACGCAACAGATCGTCCATCAAGCCGGGACCTCGCTTGTTTCGTTTGTTTCAGAGAAAATCTTTTGCGCCACCAGGAGATAATATCCGGGTTTTGATTCCCGTATCCGATCCGTGAAACATGATGTTGCCGTCCGGTCTCTGGACATTAGATTCCAGAATGAATTCATGGAACCGTTCTCAAGTATCCACCGCACTGCGAAGTCCTTGAGCAATTGTGAATGGTCCTCCCAGTTTGAGACAATGAATCCGGACTCAGCCAACCGGTTCACAATGCCTGTCCGGGTGGTCGCTCCGGACAGACAGCAACCGGATGAGAATTCACTTTCAGGTACAAATTTCAAATCAGCTC
>CAZGVM010000257.1:2982-3682 GCA_964528855.1 uncultured Desulfomonile sp.
ATTTGCCCCCGGACTTCAAGACCCTGAACAATTCCTCTATATGACCCCTGGAATATGACATTACCGACAAACAGCATTCGGAGATTATCCCGTCAAATGAGCTGTCTCTTAACGGCAGAGCGCTGACATTCGCATTGACAACATCTTTCAGGTTATGACCGGTCTTAGCAAAACCTAACAATTTTAGAGAGCTATCAATTCCAAGGACCTGCATATAACAATGCATCCGGCCGATATATTCAAGCGTGACCCCTGAACCGCACCCAGCGTCAAGTATTCTGGAACCCGGCGGGAAATCCGCCAGACGCATCAGCCTTTGCGTTAGCGTCAGACCGCCGGGCCTGATCCCGTCCCTCGCAACCGGGTTCTGGGCAAACTGTTCATAAACTTTTTCGGCTTGAAGCTGCATCTGAGCATTCACTTGTCTTCCAGTAGTCTTTCAATCTCAGCCATTTTGGTCATTGCCAGATTTTCGGGGATAAAGACCTGCCCACATTTCGGGCATGTCGGCAATTCCACTGGATAGCCGCTACCCATGTACTGGACTTCCACCTTTTTCATGGTGAGTTCCAATCCGCATTCGGCGCACATCCATTGCGAAAAATCATCTTTGCTCACATATTCAGTCACTGTCCGGTTTCCTCCACAACCTGCATGCGATGGCTATAGGCGTTGTGAATGGCAAAACCGTCCTCAAACG
>CAZGVM010000258.1:0-3650 GCA_964528855.1 uncultured Desulfomonile sp.
ACACTGATTTTGATCCGATTGCCTTTCAACATTGGCGAACACATGCTGTCACGTGCCTTAGCGCTCTGATGGGGTACAACCATGCTTACGCCAAAGGCTTCATTAGCCACCATAAAGAGCCCAAGCAGAACAACCTTGTTGTGGAAGGAGGCATCCTTGCAGCAGCAGCGAACCACGGGCTGCTGAAAAAATGTCATGGAGCACAGACATGCCCCAATTGGTGTCGTTTGGAATGTTACTCAGAAGTCTAACCAGAGACACCTATAGGGATAGTGGAAACAGAACCAATTTCGGAGGTCAGCTTCCGTGTCGTCCGACAAGCAACGGAAGATTTGAGAGTCGAACCAAAAAGAGGAAATAGCAAATGACGGATTATGTGGTTTTTTCAAAGGCTCTTCAGAACGGCAGCGCTTCATTGTATAGAGAGCGCCAAACCAGGCTTGTTCGTTCATCTATCAAAGGATTCTCGTCAAGGACGCCTTTTGTGTTTTGCTGTGTTTTCTCAATGACCATCGGACTCTTGCTTCAACCAGCGGCGGCGGCAGGGGATAATAACCAACCTGCCGTCGTCTCTCTTGAGCAGTGCCGAAATATTGCAGAAGAAGGAAACGCTGAAGCCCAGTATAAACTTGGCAGGATGTATGAAGAGGGCCTGGGATTACCTCAGGACTCCAAAGAGGCTGCCAAATGGTATCTAAAGGCCGCTGAAAAAGGATCCGCTAAGGCTCAATACAAACTGGGAACTATGTACACCCTGGGCAAAGGCGTTACCAGAGACATCGTAGAAGCTGCCAAATGGTTTGGGAAAGCGGCTCAGCAAGGTTATGAGCCGGTCAAGCAGCAAATACAGGAAACAGCAGGAAAAGTTAATGGGGATTTACTTACCAACGCATCAAAAATCTTGCAGCGGCTATTTTGATGTTAGTCAAGCCAGGCTATCTATATCCTAAGATTTGTCGCTGTCGAGAAGACTATCATCATGAACGAAAGGGAAAGACTGTGAGACCAAAACATTTTCTTTCAAACTATTCTTAATAAACCTTTGTTGAAGGAGATAAAAATGATTTGTCCTATCTGTAACGTTGATTTGTTAATGACCGATAGACAGGGAATCGAGATAGACTACTGCCCCAAGTGTCGCGGGATATGGCTTGACAGGGGCGAACTGGAAAAGATTATAGAGAAATACCACGCCCCAACCCAGTCTTTTCCGGATCGGGATGATCGTAGTCAGCGATCAGAACATGATCACAAATCAGATAATCACCACGGCAAGCGCAAAGAGTCCTGGTTCGGTAAAGTCTTCGATTTTTGATTGGTCCGGGCGGTGTGGTTCGTACAGGTTTATCCTAACAGCTAGGCCGCCCCTTTCTTCAACCAACGGGAGGAGAATCATGAGAAAATTGGTTCGATATGCTGTTTTCATAACGTTGCTATTGGCGACGACTTTCGTTCTTTTCGTTGGTCTTTATGCTGACGATGAGCGGCATGCTAAACCTCACAGGGACAGAGGGGAATCCCATGAAGGTGTTGATGGGAAACATGATAGTAACAGCGAGGTCCATCTGAAGCCGGTGACGAATCAGACCTACAAAGAAGCATGCGGAGCGTGCCATCTCGCGTACCAACCAGGGCTCTTGCCGTCCAGTTCATGGGCAACACTCCTCTCCAACCTCAAAAGTCACTTCGGGGAGACAGTTGACATTGATTCTGGATCAAAGGAAGTTATTGCAAAATACCTTATGGACAATGCAGCGGACCATTCGCAGGCGAAACGGTCTCTCAAAATCGTGAGGAGTCTGAAGGAAGAAACTCCTTCTCGAATTACCGAAATTGAATATATTCGCCGTAAACATCGAGATATACCATCTGAGGTTTTCAATAGAAAATCTGTCGGTTCATTCTCCAACTGCTTGGCCTGTCACAAGACTGCTGATCAAGGCATCTATGAAGATGGTGACACGGTAATTCCAAAATAGTGGTTGGGACAACATGGTGCTATTCTTTTGATGAGAGCGGGCTTCCCATAACTAGAATCATGGGAAAACATCTCTGAGACTGCTCTGAAATGGTGGATTCGTACCGCAGCCCCGTGTTTGATCTGTCACGGGGCAAATGGAGGGCCCATGTCTGCAGGGCCAGACATGCTTCAGGTCTTAGCGGACGACAAGAAAATGTAAACTTTTCATACCTTATGGCGAAATCTATCCTGACGACTTGGGATTCTGGCATGCTGAACAGGATGGATATAATGGTGAGCATTTTCAATAAGAAGAACTCCGTACGCTTTATTAGGGTATGCGGAACCCTGAGGCGACTCGGATTGTCAAAAGTAATGCGGTTGTGTCCTTAATCGACACAATACTGCGCGTAAGCTTTGCCGTAACAATTTGCCTCGACCCTTTCGGCGAAAAGACTGACAACGTCAATTACGAGAGCATGATTTACGGACGAAATTAAGTAAAAACGTATATGACTATTTGTCGATATCAGCGGTTGATGGGCCTGATGGAGCGTCGTTTAAAATAATGGTTGGTATAGAATTGGCGGCGTATTCAATAAAAGTTAACTAATTTAGAAGCAGTCAGGAGGACTATTTATGGGCGGAATGTTAGGATTCCTTAGGAGCTTTGGTATCGAAAAACTTGGGAAAGTAGGCGAAACTATCACTCAGAAAATCGTTTCCTGGGACCCGGAGACCGCGTCTCAAGCTGAGATCGAAGAGATGATCCGCGAACTTGATAAAATAACCAGCGAGGCAGGTAAAGCTAGGGCAGTATACGACCTGGAACAGGCCGAAGCCCTGGCGGCCCAAAAAAATTACGATAAATTCCTTGCCGCCGCTGAACTCTTGCAAAAGAGACTCGAGGAAAGTCAGGCAGCGGGTGATCAAGCTAAGGCCCAGGAACTATCAAATAGCTTAAATAGACTTTTGGAAAACCTAGAGGAATTGAAGCCAGAAGTCGAACGAGAAGTTCAAGAAGTTGAAGAGGCCAACGCTTATTTTGTAGAATTGAAAGAACTGGCCCAGGTTACTGCGGATAAGGTCAAAACAGCTAAGGACACGTTAGAAAAGGGCCGCAGAGATATGCAGCGAGCCGAATTGGAACGTCAACGCGCGCAGGCGAGGGCAGATAAGGCTCAAACAACGGCGGGGCTGAAAAACCAAGCTTCCAACCTCGGCGTTGCCCTGGCAGCGATGAATCGGCAAGCTGAGGAAGCAAAAGCTGCAGCGGCTAGCTCGGACATGAAAGCTAAACTTCTTACCGTCGAACCCAAGGGGCAAGATGACAATATAAAAGCAGCTTTGGCTGAAGTGGCCGGCGAACCTGAAACCAAGAACTTGTCTTTATCTGATCGCTTAGCCAGTCTGAAGAAGAAATAACCTGGATCTGAATGAGAAGCAGGGGTGGAGTAACCAGCGTGGTTACTCCACCCGTTACAGAATTGGGTCGGATTCATTTATAGACCTGATGGTGAATCATGGCAATCAGGTTTTTTCATGTAGTAGAGGCTGCAGATCGAGTGTCTTCTTTTTATATAAAAGAGCCTCTTGCAAAAGTATTTTTTAGAAGGTTAAGGGTTTGAAATAAAAGAGCTTCACGGGCAGGCCCGTGGTATAGTGTTTTTGGAAAAAGACTCTTTATCAC
>CAZGVM010000259.1:0-3650 GCA_964528855.1 uncultured Desulfomonile sp.
TTTGGTTCTGCTTTTAGTTTTCACGAACACTACTTACGCCAGAGATAATTTTGTCAGGGAACTCATGCAAAGTCTATCGGACCAGTCTGTGGCGTATGACGCAGATGCGGCTTTGTCTCAGAGGGAGACTGTATTGGCCTCCGTCATGCCTTCTCCGGGAAAACCGCTCGATGGCGCCGCCGAACCCTCTTCTACCGAATCACACTCAAGTAATGTTGTAAATACGGCGCCCATTGCCAATTCAGGTTTTGAGAAAAAGGCTCCAAACGAGGTTCTGTTTCCAGGAGCGACATCAGTGGATGTCATCAGCAACTCCCTTATAAAGCTGGCATCTCTGTCTCCTGCTATTGACCAGACAGCAAATTCAATAAGTGTGCTTGACTCACATGAGAAGCTGGGCGCTTTAGGAAAGTTGGCCTCAGAACCTATAAACATTTACAATCACTTTGTCATAGAAGTTGATAAGTCGTCTTACACGGTGGAATTGTCAGGATTCAAGGATACGGGAGAAAAGAATCTTCTTTATAGTTGCAGAGCCGGACTGGGGTCTCCGGAATACCCGACTCCACGCGGAACATTTTACATAACAAGAATATTTGACGATAAGCCGTGGTGGATTCCTCCGCAGGACAGGGAATGGGCCGCTGGCGAGGTTGCCAGCAGATCCGTTTATGGCGGACACATGATGCCTCTGTTCTCAAAGTATTCTGCGCTTGCTAATAAACGAAACGAAGTGACGCTTGACGATGAGGACGTCATAGCTGCTCCGATAAAAATGGTTGACTCCGGAGCTTACCGTATACATGGAACAAACTCTCCTTGGAGCATAGGATCCGGACAGTCTCATGGCTGTGTAAGGCTGCTGAACAAGACCGTGGCCCAGCTCTCGGACACGCTCAAAATGTATGTAGGCACAACTACCAGGGGCCAAACGGCTAACGGTGTCTATATCAACCTTGCAAAGCCTGTGAAGATGGTCCTGCGTTGATTTTTCAACCCTCTGAAACAGTCAACGATCAGCGGGTGATCCTCAATTTGCTCAGGATGTTCTTCCTAGGCGTCTTCGTATTTCCGTGAATGGGATTGTTAATTCGATGGGTCTGCCATGAGGGCAAACCCGAGGGGAATTGTTGGCGTCAAGATCTGCCAGCAAGGCTCGTATCTCTTCATGACTCATTCTGGTGGTTTCTTTCACTGATGACTTGCACGCCATTGTCTTGAAAAGTTCGATCACCATGTTGTCGCGGTCCGGTTTTAATCCCGATTCGAGAGCTTTTCCGACTATGTCCCTGATAAGGTCCTCGACTTGAGCCTCATTAATCCAGACGGGGGTAGCTTTTACCACAAAATCATCGTCTCCAAACTCCTCAAAAATAATACCGCATTCCTCCAGAAGTTTTTGATGTTCCATCAGTGATCGTGCTTCAACAGGAGTGAGGCTCACAAGTTTGGGCACAAGAAGATTCTGGGACGGCACTGTGCGGTTATGTTTCTTCGCAATCAACAGGCTGTCGAATATCAAACGTTCGTGAGCCGCATGATGGTCGAGCAGCACCATTTTTGTCCCGTCATGAAGCACAATGAATGAATCAGGTAGTCGCCCCAGGATTGTCAGGTCGGAATAGCGCCGGTTTTCTTGCTCAAGCCCGTTTCTTTCCATAGTCGTTTCAGCAAAAAGAGTGGACGCTTGCTCAGGCGTGGTCGGCGGCGTAAATTCTGAAGGGTTTTGGTTTGGGACAGTGTTTCGTGTATTTTGTGAAACATTCTGATGGAACTTTGCATGAAACGCGCTCAGAGATCCCGGAGACCTGTAAGGGGAATCGTAAAGAGCAGCGCTGACTGCGTCATTGATGAGATCGGCCACTTTTGAAGGGTTGAGGAAACGGACCTCACTTTTCTGGGGGTGAACGTTCACGTCCACATCCTCAGGCTCTACCTCGATGAACAGCACAGCCAAGGGGTAACGGCCGCGTTCCATCAAACCGGTAAAAGCCCGGTTCAGGGCTGAATTTACAAGCCTGTCCTTAACGGGCCTTTTGTTCACAAAAGTCAGGATCGATCGCATTGTCGAGCGGGCGTAAGGTGGCTTGGCGACGTAGCCGTGAACGCGCATTTTATCCGCAGACCTGTCCACTTCCACCAGGTTGTCACGAACATCTCTGGAGAAGATGCTGTTGATCCTGTCTATGACCCCGGTTACCGGGGCCGATTCGATCTTGACTCTGCCGTCTTCCGAGTATTTGAACCCTATCGCAGGGTTGGCCAATGCAACCTTGAGAATGAGTTCATGAATGTGACCGGCTTCCAGGGCTTTCCCCTTGAGGTATTTTGCTCTTACCGGGGCATTATAAAAGAGATTTCTGACTTCTATAACGGAGCCTCTGCCTGTGCCAATCCTGTCCACTTTTTTTAGAGTTCCACCCTCTACCAGGATGTCGATACCCTGAGCCTCGTAATCATCCTTTGTGATGAGTCTGAGCCTGGATACGGATGCAATGCTTGCCAGGGCTTCTCCACGGAAGCCCATGGTCGGCACGCCGATTAAATCTTTTTCCGTTTTCAGTTTTGAAGTAGCGTGCCGTTCAAGAGCCAGGAAAGCGTCGTCATTGGACATCCCAACGCCGTTATCCCTGATCCGGATGAGTTTTTTGCCTCCGTTCTCAATCTCGACGCCAATATAAGTGGACTTTGCGTCAATAGAATTCTCAAGCAATTCCTTGACGACGGAAGCCGGCCTCTCCACGACCTCACCGGCCGCTATTCTGTTAATTACCGTTTCATTCAGGACGTTTATAATTGAAGTCATTTGAAGGAGCTAATACTGAATTCGTAATATTGATCAGGTTGTTTTATGATTCGGGAATCAGGCTCATGACCTGGAGCGGACTTTCTTGAGCAGTTCGTAGGCCCGTGCCGTTGCTGTTCGACCTCTGGATGTGCGGTCTACGAAACCTTCTTTCACAAGATACGGCTCATAGACGTCCTCGAGAGTATCTTTCTCTTCCCCGATGGCCGCTGCCAGCGTTTCTATTCCGACCGGGCCACCGTCAAATTTAAGAATTATTGTCTCCAGAAACTTTCTGTCCATGGTATCAAGGCCGAATGCGTCAACGTCGAGCATGTTTAGCCCCTTTTGGGCTGTTTCTCTGTCTATTACACCTGAGCCTCGCACCTGAGCAAAGTCTCTGACCCGTCTGGTGAGTCTGTTGGCAACCCTCGGCGTTGATCTGGACCTGGTAGCTATTTCGGCGGCGCCCTCTCTGTCAATGCCTACCCTCAGTATTCGGGCAGACCTCTCGACAATTTGGGTGAGTTCACTATCAGTGTAGAAGTCCAGATGAAATATCACCCCAAATCTGTCTCTGAGCGGATTGGTGAGAAGACCGCTTCTCGTTGTTGCGCCAACCAGCGTGAAAGGTGATATGTCCAGTTTTATGGTTCGTGCGCTTGGGCCTTGACCTATCAGAATGTCCAGGGTGAAGTCCTCCATTACAGGGTAGAGGATTTCCTCAACCACAGGAGATAGCCTGTGTATTTCATCTATGAACAGGACATCCCGCTCTTCAAGGTTGGTTAGAATTGCCGCCAGATCTCCCGGTTTTTCCAGAATGGGCCCGGATGTGGTCCTCATCTGCGCCCCCATTTCACGG
>CAZGVM010000260.1:0-1949 GCA_964528855.1 uncultured Desulfomonile sp.
TTCGTCTCAACGCTGCTGTTCAATGGGAACCCGTTACTAAAGTTTGATGGATATTTCATATTAATCGACTATTTAAGAATACCGAACCTTCAGGCGAAATCTCTTGGGTACATCAAATATTTGTTCTGGAACAGAGTGCTCGGGTCAAGCGCCGTCGGGAGCACGGCCGGCGACGCCCGTGAGCGGTTCATTTTCCTGGTTTATGGAATATCTTCTTTCATATACAGGATTTTCCTCTATGTAGGAATTTGCGTCACTGTCTATTACAGCTTTGACAAATTCCTGGGGGCATTGCTCGGACTCGTAGCCATATTATTGTTCGTGTTCAGGCCTATCCTCAAGGGAATCGGCTCACTGTTCACAAGGAAAAAGGAGCTTTCGCCACGACCATGGGGAGCATTGGCTTTCATAGCGTTGCTGGTCTGTATTGGTGTGTTTGTGACTGTCCCTCTCTCGAGCAAGTCGGTTTACCCCTGTTATGTGGCCTCAACAAAAACACAGAAACTGACGACGCCTCTCAAGAGTTCCATATCCAGGGTCAATATTAAACAGGGCTCTTATGTCAAAAAAGGAGATGTGCTCCTTGAACTCAATCCGTCATTCCTACGCCTGGCCCTTTACAAAAGGGTCATGCAGAAGAACATCAGCGTCAAACAGGTTGAGGTGACGCTTGTAGACCTTAAAGAGATGTCCAGGGCGGCAGCGAAGCAGATAGAGGTTTACCAGGCGGACGATGAGATCGAACGTTTGCAGGCGGAACTGGCGATAGGACGAGAGGGAGTGACGGCTCCTTTTGACGGTGTCATAACCAGCCTGGACTATCGCGTTCAACCGGGATACTTGCCTGGTGAAGGCGCTGTCGTGGGCCAGTTGGAATCTCCGAATCATGCCGTTATCTACGCTCTTGTGCCCGAGAAGGACAGGCATCTGATACGTGTGGGGATGAAAGTCGAGATATGGATCCCAATGAATAACGGGATAAAGTTTTATTCGAGGATAGATGGCATGCGATCCTACAGTGAAAGGGATCTCAGAGACTCTCCGTTCTCGAGTCGGGTGGGCGGTGAACTTGCGACAGAAGCCAAGAGCGACAAACAGAAGGACGCTCCCCTGGAAGCCCAGTATTTGTGCGAAGTCCCGATTCCCAAGCTTGAAACTCAGCCTCCATTGGGCATGACGGGAAAAATATCCATTCCTGCTCCTCCACAGAGCATTGTGTCCCGGAATATGGACAGGTTCCTCAGGACTTTTACCAGAGAGACGACTCTTTAGGAAGGTTAGGACAAGGTTTGGCAGTCGAAACATTAAAACTTGCAGGGCCGCCGATAGCCCCGGTCCAAAAGCCGGCCGAGCCCAGGAAAACGGTTGATCCACGTCAGAGAGCCCTGGCGCTGGGACTGGAATTTGTAAAACGTTGCCTGCAGGCCAACAGCCTCGATGACCTCTATTTCCTGCTGACCAATGACCTTAGGACGCTGCTTCCCTTTGACAGATCGTTTCTGGTGACACACGTCAGGGGAAAATCCGGCGTGGCGGCCATCGGGGGGCTATCAAAAATCGAAAAGACCTCCAAGTATACCGAGGCTGCAAATGGAATAGCGGAACAACTCAAGACCCTTGACAGGGGCATATTGATTTCCGGCCAGGGTAATCTGCCTGACGAGGAAATTCCCAATGCCCTGAAACTGGCGCTCGAGGAATACGCCAAGGGTAGCGGCGCCTCTTTCGTGCTTTTTGTCCCGTTAACACATCGTAACCTTATCCTTGGACACCTCGTGGTCGAATTTCTGGAGCCCGCTCCGCCAGATCAGCTCGGGATACTTACGACTCTTAACGTGGCGCCGTTTATTGCCGCCGCACTATTCGAGAAACTGCTCCTGGAGCAGAAACCCGGTCTCATTGCCCTTATTGATCCGGCGGCCGCCGCCGGTTCTTTTGTAAAACGTTAT
>CAZGVM010000260.1:1959-3621 GCA_964528855.1 uncultured Desulfomonile sp.
TTCTTTTCCTGGCATTTGTGGCCCCCTTCCCCTTCACCATAGGCGGCGAGGCCGAAATAGCTCCGACAGACAGACATCTGGCTTTCTGCAAGATAGAGGGACTGATTGACAAGGTCCTCGTTCTGGAGGGCTCCAGGGTGGAGAAAGAGCAGGTGGTGGCGACGCTTGACTCACGGGAACTCGACTACAAAATAAAACTGCAGGAGAAACAGGTTGATATCCTGACATCCGAAATGACGATCCTGCGCAGTTCAGCCAATGAGGACCCGTCAAAACTAGCGGAAAGCGCTCTGGTCGAACTGAAACGCAAAGCCGCGTGGGAAGAACTGCAATTCCTGAAATGGCAGACCCAATTCCTTAAAATAAAAACACCCGTCTCCGGAATCATCATAACCAAAGACGTTGACAGCCTGGTCGGCAAAAAGCTTCAGGCAGGCGAACCTTTATGTGAAATAGCCTCGCCTTCCGAACTCTCCGCTGAAGTCTTCGTCCCTGAAGACAGGATATCTTACGTCAAACAGGGCCAAAAGCTCGATTTCTATTTGTCCGGCAATCCACGGAAGAGCTACCCCCTCATGGTTAAGGACATCGCCCCAGCCGCAGAAGTGGTTCCACGTTTGGGTTCGGTTTACCGCATCAAGGCCCCGTTAGTGGATGCTCCCCCCGACGCAATGGTCGGCATGAAAGGTGTGGGTAAAATAACGGCAAAAGATTCAACGCTGGCGGCAATAGCCTATGACAGAATTCTCAGCCGATGGCAGAAACTCAGCCTTTATTTTTAGACAGGAACCGTTCGGTGACATTGCCGGAAACGGCTTACCCGCCACATTAACAATATAAAAAATATTGACATGTACGTGACCCGGGCCCTATACTTAACGTTAACGTAAACGTTAAGCCAGCACAACACAATGGAACATCTCCTTAAAGAAAAATTCTATACAATTTCGGAACTTGCGTCAGAGTTTGACATCAGCCCGCGTTCGATACGTTTTTACGAGGAAAAGGGATTGATAGCGCCGGATCGAACCAGCGGCAACCAGCGGATCTACAACAGGCGTGACAGGGCAAGGTTGAAACTCATCCTGCGTGGGAAACGATTCGGATATTCGCTTGATGAAATATCCGAGATGATTGGCATGACAGACGCCGAGTTTAATGAGATCGCGCAAATTGATACATCGCTGGCCTATGGTGAGAAAAAGCTTAAGGAAATCAGGGAGCGCATCAAGGAGCTTCAACTTTTGGAGCAGGACATATTGTCGGTTAGGGACAAACTTCTAACGAGACTAGTAGACATCAGAAAGGGAGAGACTCATGAACCTGGCGCAGATGATGAACCTGAACGCGCGGAAGTATCCGGAAAAGACAAGCCTTCGTTACAACGGGAATAGCCTCACCTACGGGGCGCTGCGAGAGGCCTCCGAAAGGCGCCCTTGAAACGGTCATGTCGAAGCTGTCCAGCCCCATCAGAAAAGTGGCCATGCCGATATGGCACTCATCTCCGCTGAACAACTGGTTCATGGGCACACAATATGTCGGGGGAACGGTGGTCCTTATCAGGGAATATCACCCCCTGCATTTCCTCCAGGCTATTCAGTCCGAAAGATGCACGGTTTATTTTGGCGCTCCCATATCCTATATATTGCCGCTACAGATGAT